>DNBZ01000225.1 GCA_003484585.1 Bacteroidota bacterium
TAGGCATTTTTATTACAGATGCTGGCAAAGCCCTTGGTGCTGCTAGACTTGCACCTTATCTAAAATCAAGCTGGCTTAAGAAGATCTTCAAAGTTTTAGGAACAGGACTCCTAGGAGTAGCTTCATACCTTATATACCAAGGGATAGTACAATTCGTGTAATCACAACTAACTATACGACCTCGAGTGTTGCCAGGTATTTACAAGTAATCCTGTTATGAATAAGTTCTAAAAAATAGGTAGTAAGCGGTTATCTGATAAGATAAACTCTCTTTTTTATTTTCCCCAGATTCTATTCCACAAGGTGCTGAGCATCTTGCTCATAAGTTGACTATCTGGGTCTGGACGTTGTGCTTCGGCACTCACTCCTGCAGGCTTATCAGTAAGCCGATACCCAAAGCCATACATAGGCTTACCTCCTAAATACATGGGTCCAAAGCGGGCATCATTATATACTAGCGTATCTGGATTGTCATTATTGATTACGTACCAACCCTTTGAGAGGAAATTCAATCGATTCAATACATCATCACCATTGTAACTATCTACAAGCTCGTGATTAGTCTTAATAGTATGAAATTTAACCTTTTTATCTTTATCAAAGATAGAATACAGACCAGAATATAATACTGTATCTCCATCGGCAGTAGCACTCCATAGAAATGTATTTAGAGGCGTAGGAACAGTCGTAAGTCGGGTGTATTTTATTTCTTGTTGTTGTAGATTCTGCTCAAAAATAGTGTAAGTGTAATACTTAGCTCCCAAAGACCATAGCATATAAGCACTGCTAATAACTATCCCGGTATAATTGAGGATGGCCCTAGTTTTACTCTGTCTCTTATAAAACATAGCTAATGCCACGAAAATGATAAACGGTACGGTGTAAAAAGGGTCTACTACGAAAATATTATTCCAAGCAAACTTGGTAGGCAAAGGCCACAAGAACTGAGTACCCCAAGTCGTATGACAATCGAGCAAAGGATGAGTAACTAAACTCCAAAAGGCAAGTTTGGTCCAATCTTTTTGGGAAGCGTTTTCTGTAGTATATTTATTCCTAAGGATAAAAAACACTACCAGTGCCCATACAGCAAAGAGCACAACTCTAATGGTGCTGCTACTTATGGTAATAAATGGATAGGCTAAAATAATAGTAATGAAACCTACCAAGGACCATTTTTCTTTGGTTCTCGCTAGCCAAGCAAGCAGTGGTGCCATAAAAATACTAAACACAAGGGAATGTGAGACCCCTCTGTGTAACTCATTGGCTTTTAGTGAATCATATAGTAAGGACTGATAAACATCTAAATCTGGAATAGTACCAGCAATAGCTCCCCACAGCATTGCCTTATTTCCTATTTTTTTTCCTAGTACAACCTCTCCTACTGCTGCTCCTAGTACTATTTGTGTAAGTGAGTCCATTTAAGACTTATAATATTCTGCTTTAAAAGGTTTTCTGAGTTCAAAAGTATTGGGTTTTAGATTCCCAACAAACGGTTTCAATAGGGCATTTTTTACTTTGTTTCTATACTTAGCATAGAATTTCATTTCTACAGGTAATGCTCCTACTCCACTTTTTATCTCTTCGGCGGTTCTGCCTATTTTTACCTGCTTGGCTCCTATTGTAATAGCGTGTTTTACAAAATCGTATAACATACGCTGGTAGACGGCATACTCTTGATTATAATCGTAATCTAGACCTATAAAATTGCCGTCCAGTAAGTCATCAAATGCAGTGGCAGTGCTAAAACCAATGAGTCTATCTCCTCGGTAGTAGCCATTAAAAAAGAAATTTTCTCCTAAAGCTCTTTTTATTTCTAGTAAGGTTCTTGCATTTAGTCTCCCAAAACTAAAACTGGCACGATCTACAATAGTATTATAGAGCTCATCTATTTGATCCAGCTTCTCTGTAATAGTCTCTACTGTGAACTCTTCAATAACTAATTGATCAGATTTTATTAATACATGTTTAGCTTTAGTTCTAAACTTCGAATTAAGAGCACTTAGATAGTCTTCAAAAGAAGACCAATCGTCTTTTAAGGTGAGAACCATATTGACGTCTATGTTTATCTCTGAGCAGCCACAATCTTTTAAATAAGACATCTTATCAAAAGATTCTGGCCAAAACTCCTTAATCATTGTAATGCTGATTCGTTGTCCTTGTTTTTTGGCATTCAGATGTATCTCATCTATCGCCATATTCAAAGAGTCCAGTGCTACTATATTGGGTATTTCATCATTGAATATATAGCCATTTTCCCCACTTGCAAAAGCATTGCCGCATATTAGTATTCTAAGATCTAAGGAATTAATTAGTGACTGAGGAAGCATCCCTCCCATTCGTTTTACTAATGCTCTGGTATCTATATCTGCCGAAGTAATTTTGATTATTTGACAATAAGCTACTCCTATGGGCACATTATCTTCTGAATAGAAAATTAGATACCTAAAATCATAAAAATTTAGACCCTCTTCTATAGCCTTAAGGTAGTCTAAGCTTAGGTAAACATTCTTAGATCCGACCACTG
>DNBZ01000192.1:0-3027 GCA_003484585.1 Bacteroidota bacterium
AGCACTACTTTACCTCTTAAAGAGGATAGTGCTAATATTTCTCCTTCTGGAGTTTTAAGTGATATCTCCGGAGCTATTGCACCTTCCACTGTAGGTCCAATATTAGCTGCAAGCGATACCAAATTTTTAGTGTATAACGAGTTGGGCAACTCTTTTCCCATTTTATCCGCCGCTATCAATATGAGCTTAGATGCAGGTTTTTGGAACAAGTATTTAACAGCAAAGTACGTAGCAGGAGAAGCTGGCTCGTTTTGTATAAATTGCTCTATTGCTTCGCTTCTTGAGCCAATCATTTTAGTGTATCGCTGTGTAGTATTCGTGCGTATTTCTTCCGTAACAGAGGTAGCATCTATAGTTGCCACCTCTGCGTTGAAAGCTGCCATTTCTTTCTCAAAACCGGTATACAGATTATACAACTTAAGCATTGACTTATTGTATTCACCTCCTACCAGAGTAATGTCATATGCTGCACCAACTTTGGTCACACCTAACTTTATTTGTGCTCCGTGTTCTAAGATCACAGGTATTCCAGGAGGGTTCGTATTCCCAAATGTAAGAAAGTATAATGTACTTGTTTCAGACCCCGAACCTATAAATTCGAACATGCCACCTTTAGCCACATACGCACTGTCCTGAATTTCTAATTTAGCGTCTGCAATTTTACTCAAAACTACCAGCGTTTTTTCTGCTAAATTACTAGTTACTTGTATTTTGTATCCTTTTGCACCTTCACTTGTCCTAGTAGCAAATACTACTGACGCTATACATACTATAGCCAACACACCTATCCAATTTTTCATTTTATATATTCTTCTTATGCTCATTCTAGTTTATCTTTTGCAAAGAGTGTTCCGTTTTATCCGTTAAGTGCTTTCGCAAGCAATTGACTTGTTTTTTTCGGGTCTGCTTTACCTCCAGATTTTTTCTTTACTTGTCCTATGAATAGACCGATTAAGTTGGTCTTTCCTGACTTGTAATCTGTCACTTTTTCAGGAAACTCTGCCAATACCTCATCTATCCACTTTTGCAAAGCACCATCGTCATCCATTAACGCTAAGTTTTGTTCCTGTATTATCTCGCCTACTTTTTGAGTAGGATTTTCTAATAGTATAGGGAAAACCTTTTGCTCTGCTACGCTGAAATTTATAGTACCTTCATCTATAGACGCAATTAGATCTGCAATAGTTGCAGCAGCAATAGGGAATTTTCCTATATGTGTAGCATTGCTATTCACCCATCCTTTTACAGCACCCATTACCCAGTTAGCCGCGGCCTTATAATTACTTGAGTACTCACATACTGCTAGGAAATAGTCTGCTACTTCCTTACTTTCTGTTAATATACTAGCATCATACTCCCCCAGTTTATACTCCCCTGTAAATCTTGCAAATAGCTCTTTAGGTAGTGCTGGCATTTGGCTTTTTACCTCTGCTATCCACTCTTGGCTTACAACAAGCGGTGGCAGATCTGGCTCTGGAAAGAAACGATAATCATTTGCATCTTCTTTGCTACGCATACCGAAGGTAGTACCTTTCAGAGCATCAAAATTTCTCGTTTCTGAAAATATCTCTTCTCCCGCATCTGCCATTTTACACTGACGCTCAAACTCGTATTCTATCGCTTTTTTCACGTTAGTCATAGAGTTCATGTTCTTCACCTCTACTTTTACCCCAAATTCCTTAGCTCCTAGTGGTCTTACCGATACATTGGCATCGCATCTGAGGCTGCCTTCTTCCATATTGCCATCGCATACTCCTAGGTATCTCACTAGTTTTCTTACTTCAGAAAGAAAAGCATACGCTTCATCTCCACTTCTGAAATCTGGCTCAGTCACTATCTCTACCAACGCTGTACCTGCACGGTTATAGTCCATAAGGGTATTCTCGATATCGAGGTCATGAAGCCCCTTCCCCGTATCTTCCTCCATATGGATTCTAGTAAGATTAATGTCTTTAGTACTGCCATCTGGGAGGATTATTTCGACCTTTCCATTATTACATATAGGTGTATCCATCTGCGTAATTTGGTAGCCTTTTGGCAAATCTGCGTAGAAGTAATTTTTTCTATCGTATGTATTGTACTCACGTATATCACACCCACAAGCCAAACCTAGCATAATAGCCATATTCACAGCTTCCTTATTATGCACGGGCAGTGTACCTGGATGGCCCAAACTAATAGGGCTTACCAATGTATTGGGTGCTGCACCAAATTCTACTTTATCCGAGCAAAATGCTTTGGAATTCGTATTGAGCTGAGCGTGTATTTCTAGTCCTATGACTACTTCGTATGTGTCGTTTTTTAACATTGCTATGCGTTTACAAAGTTAATAGCTAATTCCTTTACCTTAGGCAATCCACTCACATCTGCTCCACCTGCTTGAGCGAAGAAGGGCTGGCCTCCGCCTCCACCTTTTACTTCTTTAGCCCACTCACGTATGAGAGCTCCTGCATTGTAGCTTTTATCTTTCACTAGATTATCACTTACCATGATGCTAATGCTCGGCTTACCATCTATATCTGCTAGTAACACACAGAAAAGATTTTCTATTTCTTCTTTTAGCTGAAAAGCTAAGTCTTTCGCTTGTCCGGCATTACTTACTTGTATTATTTCTACTATGCTATTCACACCATTCACGGTGTGCATCCCTTTCACTAAGTCTCCTTTCACATCGCCAAGTTGACTTGCTTCATAGGTTTCTACTTTAGACTTTAGATCAACATTCTCTTTTTGGAGTGCTTGAAGTGCTTTTAATATATCTTGAGGATTTCCCAGCTTTGCTCCTATTTGCTCTACTAGAGACACCTTGTCTTTCATATATGCATCTGCCTTGGCTCCAGTGATAGCTTCTATCCTCCGCACACCTGCTGCTACTGCACCTTCATGTACTATTTTGATGCTTCCTATCTGAGCAGTATTGCTCACGTGGCATCCCCCACATAGCTCTACCGAGTAGTCTTGGCCAAAGGTGATGACGCGAACAGTATCTCCATACTTCTCGCCAAAAAGTGCCATCGCTCCGCTTTT
>DNBZ01000192.1:3149-3474 GCA_003484585.1 Bacteroidota bacterium
TAAATGTTTCTCATTTACCAATGATCCTTTTTGAGCTACGTGATCACCTAATACTTGTCTCAGTGCTGCTTGGAGTAAGTGAGTAGCACTATGATTTAGCGTAGTGTCGGTTCTTTTTTTCAGATTAACTTTTGCCTGAAAGTGCTGATTTAAGTTAGCAGGTAATTTCTCCGTTATTTGGATACTGAGTTGATTTTCTTTTTGCGTATCAATGATGCCAATTTTCTCGTCATCATCTTTACCTACAAGCACACCTTTATCTCCTACCTGGCCACCGCTCTCTGCATAAAAAGGAGTTAAGTTAAGCACTAAGTGATACTGCTTC
>DNBZ01000142.1 GCA_003484585.1 Bacteroidota bacterium
CATAGTCGTTATTTTCTTTCCACTTCTGTTTTCCTTCGTATACGAAGCTATCTGGCAGCTGAATATAGGGTGCTAGTTTAGCGTACAGTTCTTCGTCGATACCATAGAGTTTCTTTAGATCATCTTTCTTATTATATACGCCTCCTTTTTCACGATAGTTTACTATGTTTTTCACAGCATCATAAGGCACACCTTTTTTTAATAATTCTTTAAATCCATCAGTATTGGGATTGAATGGAAGAGGATTTATCTGCTTCCGTACATATTTTCCTTCATTATCTACCTTATCAAAAGACTTGCTGTCGCTTAGACTCTTATCAATTTGAGCCTGAAAGTTAGCTATTTTTTGATGATCTACTTGCGGAGCTGCTTCTCCATAATTACTTTCAAAGTAGTAATAAGAGGCAACAAGTATAAAAACAAAAAGGAGGGCAAATAAACCCCTCCTTTCAAAATTCGATATTTCTAAATATGATTTTAGTTGCTTGAGCAAATACCTTAGTTAAATGCTGCTAACGTCTCTGCTTTGTACTCACCAGCTGCAAGCTTTCCTTTTATATCTTGGAACGCTTTGATAGTTTCCGCCACATCTTCTAAAGAGTGTGCTGCAGTAGGAATAAGTCTAAGCATAATAACATCCTTAGGCACTACTGGATATACTACTATAGAGCAAAATATATTATAATTCTCTCTTAGGTCACGAGTTAGGTGCGTAGCCTCTGGCACGTTACCTTTTAGTATAACTGGAGTAACACAAGAAGTGGTAGAACCAATATTAAATCCTTCTTTTTTCAAACCACCTTGCAATGCATCTGTGATTTTCCAAAGATTTTCTTTGTGTTCTGGTTGAGTTCTAAGCATTTCTAGTCTTTTTAATGCTCCTTGTACAAAAACCATTGGCAATGACTTGGCAAATATTTGAGAACGCATACTGTATCTCAGATAGTTGATCATCATTTTATCACCTGCTATAAATGCTCCTATGGAAGCCATAGACTTAGCAAAAGTAGAGAAGTAAACATCTATACCATCTTGTATGCCTTGTGCTACACCTGCTCCTTCACCGTTTGGTCCTAAAGTACCAAAACCGTGAGCATCGTCTACCATTAATCTAAAACTAAACTGAGACTTCAGAGCTACTATTTCTTTTAATGAGCCTTGATTTCCGCTCATTCCAAATACACCTTCTGTAATCACTAAAACGGCACCACCTTGTTCGTTGGCTAATTTTTCTGCTCTTACTAATTGACGTTTTAGGTTTTCAATATCATTATGACCATAAACGAAACGCTTGCCTTGATGTAGTCTTACGCCATCTATTATACAAGCATGAGATTCTGCATCGTATACTATTACGTCTCTTCGGTCTACTAACGCATCTATAGCCGATAATATACCTTGATATCCAAAGTTAAGTAAGATTGCATCTTCTTTTTGCTCGAAGGCAGCAAGTTGTCTTTCTAACTCTTCGTGAGGATCTGTATTACCAGACATCATACGTGCTCCCATTGGGTATGCACATCCCCAAGCAGCAGCTGCATCAGCATCTGCTTTTCTTACTTCTGGATGATTGCCTAATCCTAAGTAGTTATTCAAACTCCAGTTTAGCACTTCTTTACCCCTGAAAATCATTCTAGGTGCTAGCTGCCCTTCTAACTTAGGAAACGTATAGTAGTGATGTGCTTCATCTGCAAACTGACCCAGCGGGCTTTTTTTTGCAGCAATTTTTTCAAATAAATCCATTAAATATTACCTTAATTTGATGCAAATTTAGCAGGATTAATCACCTTATCACAACTCAAACAGCTCGAGTATTTAAAAGATATTCGCATATCAGTCACATCTACGGCAGAATATCTTTTGTAACTATATCGTTAACTCTGCGTATTAACATAAAAAAAACGTAAATTTGCAGCCATTTTCATTGAAATATTTACTATACATATTAATAGCACTTACAGCAATCAGTTGCTCTAACTATCAAAAAGTTCTGAAAAACGGTACGCCAATGGATAAGTTGGAAGCCGCTAAAAAGTACTACCAAAGTAAGGACTATATGCGAGCTCTCCCTTTATTCGAAGAGCTTTTGGGTCTATACTACGGCAAACCTGAACGCGAAGAGATCTACTACCTATATGCGTATTCTTACTTCGGAAATGCGGAATATCTACTAGCTGGCTATCACTTCAATAACTTTTCTGTAACCTATGCTTTGAGTGATAAGAAAGAGGAAGCCACCTATATGTCGGCCCTGTGCAAGTTCAAAAAATCTATGCCCTATGAGCTAGATCAAACACAGACTAAGAATGCTATCAATGCTCTACAAAGTTTTATAAATCAATATCCTAACAGTACCTACGTGGCTAACTGTAATGACAAGATAGATATACTCCGTGCTCAGATACTAAAGAAAATATACGAAAGTGCTAAACTATATCACAGCTTGGGATATTACAAAAGTGCTATGGTATCTTGTAGCAATGCTATAGACGATTATCCAGATATGATAAACCGTACTGAGTTGAGTTTTTTAATAGTGGATGCAGCATACGAATACGCTAATAATAGTATAGAAAACAAGCAAGAAGAACGCTACTTAGATACCTTAGATAGGATAGCTACATTTAATAAAGAGTTTGCTAAAACGGGTGAATACACTAAGGAAATAAACAAAATTAAAGAAAAAACCGAAGCTCAACTGGCGGAGGTTAAAAACATTAAATAACATAAGAATTATGACTAATAACGAAGTAGAAATTCCAAATTCAACTATCACTCGCGACACACGTGAGTTTAGTGACCGTACACATAACTTGTATGAGTCTGTTGCAATAATCTCTAAAAGAGCTAATCAAATTTCTTCTACAATGAAAGAAGAACTAGTAGCTAAACTAGATGAGTTTGCATCTGAGCACGATAACTTAGAAGAGATTTTCGAAAACAGAGAGCAAATAGAAATATCTAAGTATTATGAAAGTTTACCAAAAGCAACTATTGTAGCTATTGAAGAATTTTTAGCTAATAAAGTTTATTTCAGAAATCCTGCAAAAGAAGAGTCTAAATAACAAAAAAATACTTCTTGGAATAACTGGTGGTATAGCAGCCTACAAGGCCTCTACACTCATCAGACTATTCGTAAAGGAAGGTGCTGAAGTACGAGTAATTTGCACACCTAGTGCTCTAGATTTTGTTACTCCACTTACACTTTCTACCTTATCAAAAAATGCGATTTATTCGCATTTTTTTGTGAAAGAAACTGGAGAATGGACCAATCACGTAGAGCTAGGTAAGTGGGCAGATTTATTCGTAGTAGCTCCATGCACAGCCAATACTATGGCAAAAATGGCCAATGGATATTGCGATAATCTATTACTAGCTACGTATCTATCTGCAGACTGCCCTGTGTACTTTGCTCCAGCTATGGACTTAGATATGTACATGCACCATACCACTACTACACACATAGAAACCTTAGTAAATAAAGGGGATATAGTGCTTCCTGCAGGTATAGGTGAGCTGGCCAGTGGATTAGTAGGCCAAGGCAGAATGTGCGAACCAGAAGACATACTGGAGTTGATAAGCACTCAGCTAGCTACTGTACAATCCTTTAGCAATAAAAAGATACTTGTAAATGCGGGCCCTACTTACGAAAAACTAGATCCTGTACGCTTCATAGGTAACTATAGTAGTGGCAAAATGGGCATAGCGATAGCCAATGAGCTACAAGCCAGAGGTGCAGAAGTACATTTAGTCCTAGGACCTACCAGTGCATCTAACATACACTCCAGCATCGCAACCACTCACATAGAAAGTGCTGACGAAATGTATGAAGCTTGCAATGCTATATTCCCATCTTGCGATGCGGCTATACTATCTGCAGCGTTAGCAGACTATAAGCCGGCCACTATGGCTGACCAAAAGATTAAGAAAAAGACAGAGGAATATACTCTGGAACTAATCAAAACAAAGGATGTATTGAAAAGCTTGGGAGCTATTAAGCAACCAAAGCAAGTGCTCGTAGGTTTCGCTTTAGAAACTCAAAACGAATATGATAATGCATTGACAAAGCTAGAAAAGAAAAACCTAGACTTCATCGTTCTAAACTCGATGAATGATAAAGGTGCTGGCTTTGGCAAAGACACTAATAAAATAACCATTATAGAAAAAGGTGGCAAAAGCCATACTTTTGAAACTAAACCTAAAACAGAGGTGGCCAAGGATATAGCTACAGTGTTAGAACAATATATATGAAATACGCTTTTATAACTTTACTCCTTATATTATCTGTGTGCACCAAGGCACAAGATCTACTATGCAATGTACAGGTAAACTCGGATAATATTCAAGCTTCTAACAAAGAGATTTTCGAAGATTTACAAAATGCTATAACGCAGTTTATGAATCAACGTAAGTGGATAAGCGACAAGGTGCAGCCACAAGAAAAAATAAACTGCAACTTCGTAATCAATATCACGAGTTTCAGTATAGATA
>DNBZ01000170.1 GCA_003484585.1 Bacteroidota bacterium
CTTATTCGGTTAAGAATAAGTTTGTCATAGGGCTCTTCGTAGCAGCCCTTATAGTTTGGGGGTTATTTTCTCTCAAGCAGCTACCCATAGATGCTGTACCTGATATTACCAATAATCAAGTACAGATAATCACTATTTCGCCCACACTTGCTACGCAAGAAGTGGAGCAGTTTATTACAACTCCTGTTGAGCTTGCTCTACAAAGTCTGCAAAAAACAGAAGAGATACGTTCTATATCTCGCTTTGGGCTTTCAGTAGTTACCGTAGTATTTGAAGAAAACTACGATATATACTTAGCTCGACAGCTAGTAAATGAAAGACTCAAAGAGGCTCAAGGCAATATACCTGATGGCTTAGGTGTGCCAGAAATGGGGCCCCTCTCTACTGGATTGGGTGAGATATATCAATATGTAGTTCGACCAGATCAAGGCTTTGAAGAAAAATATTCCGCTACTGAGTTACGAAGCATCCAAGATTGGATTGTCAAAAGACAGTTGCTTGGAATCGAAGGAGTAGCTGAAGTCAATTCAATGGGTGGATTTTTAAAACAATATGAAGTAGCCGTTAATCCTAATCTTCTTAAATCTGTAGGCATAAGTATTTCAGATGTATTAGAGGCCTTAGAAAAAAGCAATGAGAATACTGGTGGAGCATACATTGAGAAAAATTCCAATGCCTACTATATCCGTTCTGAAGGATTAGCAAAGTCTTTAGATGATATTGGAAAAATAGTGGTAAGTGATAGAGGAAATATTCCAGTTTTAATTAGTGACATAGCTACTGTGCAATATGGTAAAGCTCCTCGATATGGAGCGTTAGTTCGAAATGGTGCAGAAGTAGTAGGTGGTAAGGTAATGATGTTCAAAGGAGCAAATTCTGCACAAGTAACTGAAAGAATTAAAGAACGAGTAGTACAAGTTCAAAAATCATTACCCGAAGGCGTAATCATAGAACCTTACTTGGTAAGAGATAAACTGGTGAATACTGCAATTGGTACGGTTAAAAAGAATCTAATTGAAGGTGGTTTAATAGTCATCTTTATATTAGTTCTTCTACTTGGTAATTGGAGAGCTGGATTAATTGTGGCTTCGGTCATTCCTCTGGCAATGCTGTTTGCCGTTTCTATGATGAACTTATTAGGTATATCAGCTAATCTTATGAGTTTAGGTGCTATTGATTTTGGATTGATAGTAGATGGTGCAGTTATAATAGTGGAAGCTATAGTACACCGCCTACAAGTCAAAAAAGCAGGAAGTCTGCTTTCGCAAACCGAAATGGACACAGAGGTAATTGCTTCCTCACAGAAAATAAGAAGTTCAGCAGCATTTGGTGAGATTATCATTCTGATGGTATACATACCTATTTTGGCTTTGGTAGGTATAGAAGGTAAAATGTTTAAGCCTATGGCTCAAACAGTAATGCTTGCTATTGCAGGTGCATTGATACTTTCATTGACGTATGTACCTATGATGGCAGCCTTGGTGCTCAAGAAAAATGTAGTCAATAAAGAAACTTTTGCAGATAAAATCATTGCCTTTTTCCAAAGAGGCTACACACCAATTTTAAATGCAGCTCTACGGTTCAAAACAGTTTTTGTAAGTGCAACTATACTTGCTTTTTTAATCAGTCTGTTTGTATTCAGTAGGATGGGTGGCGAGTTTATTCCTACATTAGAAGAAGGTGACTTGGCAATGCACCAAATCTTAGTGCCGGGCAGTTCACTGTCTCAAAGTGTAGAAACTGCTAAACTTATTCAAAACAGATTAAAAGATAGTATTCCAGAAATCATCGATGATGTGGTAATTATAGGTTCGGCAGAAGTGCCAACTGATCCTATGCCCACAGAAATAGGCGACCATATTTTAGTTATGAAACCTAAATCTGAATGGACCACAGCCACTACTAAACAGGGAATGTTTGACGCTATAAATGATGTCTTGAAAGATATTCCAGGAGTGACTTATGAATACTCACAACCAATTCAAATGAGGTTTAATGAATTGATGACAGGAACTCGGTCTGATATTGCCATTAAGCTATTTGGTGCTGACTTAGATGTGCTTTATCAAAAAGCAATAGAAGCTCAGGCTATAATCGAAAAAGTAAGTGGTGTTGCTTCTGCCAATGTAGAGCAAACGATTGGAATGCCTCAAATTATCGTTTCATATAATTATGATAATATGGCACAATACGGTTTACATATTCAAGAGGTCAATCAAGTTGTTCGTTCAGCCTTTGCTGGAGAAAAAGCAGGAATTATTTATGAGGGTGATAAAAGGTTTGATTTAGTGGTTCGCCTAGCGGAAGAAAATAGAACAGGTATAGAAGATGTCGAAAATCTATTTATAACGCTGAGCAATGGAAGTCAAGTGCCGCTTACCAGTGTAGCCAATGTTGATTTGATAGATGCACCTATGCAAATTTCAAGAGAAAACACTAATAGAAGAATTGTAATTGGTGTAAATGTAGGTAATACAGATGTAGAATCTTTAGTGGAAAAGATCCAAACAGAATTAGACACTAAAGTTAAGTTGCCGAACGGTTATTATTTTACTTATGGCGGACAGTTTGAAAACCTAAAAGCAGCCAATGCGAGATTATCTATTGCCGTTCCAATGGCCTTAGCCTTAATCTTCATTTTGCTTTACTTCACCTTTGGTTCAGTTTCACAGGCAGCTTTAATTTTTACAGCCATTCCTTTGTCTGCCATTGGTGGAATATGGGCTTTGCAGCTTAGAGGGTTACCATTTAGCATTTCAGCAGGCATTGGTTTCATAGCTCTTTTTGGAGTAGCTGTGCTCAATGGCATTGTACTTATTGGCTATTTCAACCAACTTAAAAAGGAAGGAATGAAAAACATAAAAGAAAGAATTACAACAGGAACAAGAGTAAGACTTCGACCAGTAATTATGACGGCTGCAGTAGCTTCACTTGGGTTTTTACCAATGGCTATATCTACT
>DNBZ01000224.1 GCA_003484585.1 Bacteroidota bacterium
TGGTTTTGCCATTGCACAAGATTCGGTTGCTCTGGAGGTAGTAAACCCTATAAGTATACATGATTTTGATTTGAATCTATTATCTGCACAAGATTCTGTTGCTTTGGAGGTGGAGATAAAACCAATCAGTATACATGATTTTGATTTGAACCTATTGCCTGCACAAGCTATATATGGGACCAGTTGGGATTCTAGTAATGTAGATAAGCCTATGTACAATGCAGAGATGATGAGCTGGGGTTATCTTATCGATTTAGTTCAGGATGGCTGCGAGTATGTACACCCATTCAAAGGAGTGGTGACTTCTAAGTACGGCTGGAGAAGAAGTAGGTGGCATAAGGGTATAGATATAGACTTAGATATTGGAGATCCTGTTTATGCAGCGTTTGACGGCGTTGTTCGGATACAACGTTATAATCCAGGAGGATTTGGAAACTATGTACTTATAAGGCATTACAATGGCCTAGAGACTATATATGGGCATCTATCAGAAGCCATCGTGAGTCCAAACCAAACTGTTAGAGCTGGTCAGATAATTGGTTTTGGAGGCAGCACAGGCCGTAGTACTGGTTCTCATTTGCATTTCGAAACTCGTCTGATGGGTCAAGCATTTGATCCTTCTCGCATTATAGATTTTAATACTTTTACCATAAAACAGCCACAAGCGTACATTAATAACACGTGGTTTCCATATATAAAAGGCTCTAATACACGTGCCAATGTTATACCTGCTTCAGCCAAAAGATATCACAAGATAAGAAGAGGAGATACGCTATATGGTATCGCAAGAAGAAATGGGACTACTGTAAATACCATATGTAGACTCAATGGTATATCTAGAAATACTACCCTGAGAATAGGGAGAACGTTACGAGTCAAGTAACACTAATTTTTAAATTTAAAAGTGCTTATTGTGTGCATTATGTCTTTGTTCAAAAAGTCGTAAATAGGCTGAACACTATCTGATTCTGTCTTGCTATTGAAATAGAATGAACCTCTAAAAAAGTGATTCTTTTTATCTGTTAAGTAAAAGTTGAACGGTGTAGCAGTTTTGCCTTCTAAGTCATATATCATACCATAATACCCTTGTGTAGTATCTACAATCTCACTTTGTATTATTTCTACAGCTACTTGTGTATGTGGCTTATAAACCATCTTATATGCATCTTCCGTAAGGCTGTCTAAGTCGCTAGGGCTAGACATCGGAACGTAGCTTAGGTGCAGTGTAGCATCAAAAGGTGTGAAAGCTAAGTTATACCAACAGTTCTGGGTACTAGCTTCTATCGGGATCAGTTTACTGTAGGTAGGTCGCTCAAAGGTGAACGGGCATTCCGTTTCTATAGCTACATAGTTTTTAGCAGGATAATCTATTCTAGGGTAAGCCTTTGGTTTAGGAATGTAGCTTGTACATCCACCTATAAAAGCCACTGCCACTATACCTAAAGTTGTAAGTTTATATTTCTTCATCTACTCCCTTATAGGTCAGCATTAGTTTTACACGCTTTACGCGTCTATTATCTGCTGACTCTATGACAAACGAAAGATCATCTAAGTTTATTTCCTCTCCTTTAGCAGGGATCTCCTCTGCTATCTCCATAAGTAAGCCGCCCAGTGTATCAGCATCTCCTTTCACCTTATCAAAGTGATCTTGTGGCAGTCCTAGAATTTTGCAGATATCGTGCAAAGCAGTTCTACCTTCAAAAATGAAAGTAAGATCATCAAGTTTAGAGTAAGATAATTCTTCTTCGTCAAACTCGTCTTTTATCTCACCAAAGACTTCTTCTAAGATGTCTTCCATAGTTACTATGCCACTAGTGCCTCCGTATTCATCTACTACTATAGCCATATGAACACGTTTGTCTTGAAACATTTGGAGCAGATCATCTATCTTTTTATGCTCTGGCACGTAGATAGCTGGTTTTATTAAGTTTTGCCAGTTAAAGTTCGTTTTCTTATGAATATGCGGAAGTAAATCTTTGATATATAAAATGCCCTTTACTTGGTCAAAGGTTTCTTCATATATTGGTATTCTGCTAAAGTTCCATCCTATTATAGTCTTTAAAAGCTCCTGAGCGTCTGTTGTAATATCTATGCAATTTACATCCGTACGCGGCTTCATGATTTGTTTCACATTAGTGTTGCCAAAGTTTATGAGGCCTTTAAGAATGTGCTTTTCTTCTATCTCTTTATTCCCGTCTGCTAGGTCTATAGCCTGACTTATCTCTTCCATAGAGATGTTGTGCATTCTATTTTTCAGATACTTATCAAAGATAGACGAACTACCTGCGAGTAGCCATACTACGGGTTTGAAAATTGTGCCGCACCATTTCAAAGGTTTGGCCATAAGTTTCACAATCTTTAGATTATTCTGAGTGGCATAAATCTTAGGAATAATCTCGCCTAGTAGCACCAGTAAAAAAGTAATAAGTACTACTTGTAGTAGGAAATTAACAGCATTCGAGGATAAGAATAGGGGGCCTAAGTCTAAGGCCCCAAAAGAGAAAACTCTAGAAAATAACCAACTGGAAAATATTACTATAAAAACATTGACGAGGTTATTCATCAATAGTATGGTAGCCAGTAATCTTCGGGTTCCGGTCTTCCTATCTGGCTCATTTATAAGGTCTAAAACCACCTTTGAGCTAGGACTATTCTCTTCGTTTAGTTCTACCAAGTGAGTAGGACTAAGGCTAAAGAAAGCATTCTCTGAACTGCTAAATAGGGCAGAGAGTCCTAGGAATAATAAAATTACAATAAATCCTACTACTCCGACCATTATATCCGAGCTTACGTCTCCTTCAATTGTGGCTTGGAGGAGGAAAAATATCTGTTGAAAGGGTTCTGAGTCGCTGTTCAAGTTGGGCTATTTAAAATGGTAAATCGTCCTCACCCTCACTAATGATACTGTCAATTACAGTTTCATTGTGTTCCTCTACTTTTTTTGCAGGTTCAGGCTTTGAGGCAGCAAGCCGGTTATCAGAATTCCCTCCTCCTCCGTTCGCTTTGCCTAGCATATTCATAGTTGTTACTCGTATTTTGGTGGTATATCTTTTTACACCATCCTTTTCCCATTCTTCAGTTTTTAACTTACCCTCTACATATATCATAGAGCCTTTGGTAAGGTACTTTTCAGCTACCTTAGCCAGTCCATCCCACATTTCCAAAGTATGCCACTCAGTATTTTCAACTTTGTTGCCGTTTTTATCATTGTAACGTTCGCTAGTTGCAAGTGCCAATCTGGCAACTACTTTATTGGCATCTAGGTATTTCACCTCTGGGTCTTTGCCTAAATTACCAACTAATATTACCTTATTTATCATGCTTTTTCTTTTGGTCCCAATAGTTTAAAGTAAGCACACTTGTTGGGTACTTATTTCCTAATTGGTCTAATTCTATTTCAAATATATTGCTTTTTGAAAAGATGGGAGGTTTTTCTAGCTCGATTGTGTAAAATTTAGCAATTATTTTTCTATGAGATAGGAGGTGTGTCGCATTGTAATCGCTTATTATAGTTAGGTTCTGAGGGGTATCTAGCTGGTTCAGAGCTGATAGTATAATATCTTTAGTTTCTATAGCTTCCTCCAAGAGTGGAAACTGATACATGTTCTTCCAAATACCCGATTCTCTTTTTACGATGTATGTCTTATTCTGCCACATAAAATTAAAGTAGGTGTGGTGTACTTGTACTACTTTTACCTTGCCTTGTTTTACAGGTAGTTGGTTTGTCGTATTGTTAGCCAGAGCTAGGCATTTAGTGTTTAAAACACACGATTGACAATCAGGATTTCTCGGTGTGCAATGCAAGGCTCCAAATTCCATTATTGCTTGGTTCCAAATGTCCGGCTGCTGTACGTCAAAAATAGAATGTACAGCTTCTTCTATTTCTCTTTTCCCAATTGGGGTGTCTATTGGTTTTGAGATGTTATACAAGCGGCTTATTACCCGAAAAACATTGCCATCTATTACAGGATATGCTTGCTTAAAACTAAAGCTTAGAATGGCAGCAGCAGTATATTCTCCAATCCCTTTCAGAGCTAAAACTTCTTTGTATGTGCTCGGGAAATCTCCATTATACTCCTCAGAAATGACCTTAGCTGTATAGTGCATATTCCTTGCTCTAGAGTAATAGCCTAAACCTTGCCAAAGGGACAGTATTTCGCTTTCATCTGCACTGGCCATATCTTTGACGGTAGGATATTTATCAATAAATTTGAGATAGTACGGTAGACCTTGTTTTACTCTTGTCTGCTGCAGCATAATTTCAGATAGCCATATGAAATATGGATTAGTGGTATTACGCCAAGGTAAATCCCTCTTGTGTTTCTTGTACCAAGCTATTAATTCGTTAGTGATGCTCAAAATTGTTTCAAAAAAAAGGAGAACATGTTAATATGTTGCAAAAAAAAAATTACTTTTGTTAGCTAAACTAAAAAAAACCAAAGACAAATGACTAAAGCAGAAGTAGTTAACGAGATTTCAGAACGCGCCGGCGTAGAAAAAGCAGTGGTTCAAGAAACTGTAGAGAGTTTTTTTAAAGTAGTAAAGGGTTCTTTAATAAATGGAGATAACGTTTATTTTAGAGGATTCGGTAGTTTTATAGTGCAAAGAAGAGCACAGAAAATAGCCAGAAATATTTCTAAAAATACTCAAATTACTATACCCGCTCACAATATTCCTAAATTTAAACCTGCTAAAACTTTCGTAGAGAAGGTTAAAAAAGGTTAAGCTAGATTATAGCTCAATAAGTCATTTGAAAAATAAAATAGGTTTCTTTAATATCTCCATTTTAATAATGGGAACAGCACTCGTAGCTGTACTTTCCCAGATGGGATGTAACACAGCAACAAAAGAAAGTGCTTTACACTCAGACCATGTAACACATGAAGAAGATGAGCCACAGCGGCCTCCCATGCGTGTGACTGATACTCAACTTCCTGCAGAAGCAGACTTAGATTCTGTAGTAAATGCGGCAATAGTAAGTATAGAAGAAGGTAAATCAAGCGGTGACATGGGAATGGTGATGAATGAAGGAATAATGAAATTACGTGCGGTGGTAGAACGTAATGAGAATCACGAACAAGCTACCTTTCAATTGGCTTTATTGTCATTAGAATCAGGACAATTAGAAAAAGCTGAAAAAAGGTTTGAAAAATTGATACTTTTGCACCCCGAAAATCAGGAGTATAAAACGATGCTTTCTGACCTTCGTGAAAAATTAGCAAAATAGAACATTTAAAATATTCATAAAACTATGCCAAGCGGTAAAAAAAGAAAGAGACATAAGATTGCTACACACAAGCGTAAAAAACGTCTGAGAAAAAACAGACACAAGAAAAAGAAATAATTAATTCTTAAGAAATATGGCCTACGACATGATAATAGACGTAGGGCAAGATGGAGAAAGAATAGCTCTTCTTAAGGATAAGAAACTTGTAGAATTACACCAAGGAACAAACGATTCAGGGAACTTCCTTGTTGGTGAAATCTACTTAGGTAAAGTAAAAAAGATAATGCCCGGCTTAAATGCCGCATTTGTCGATGTCGGTCATGAAAAAGATGCCTTCTTACATTACCATGATTTAGGACCCTACATACGTTCTTGGCAGAAAATTACCAAGGAAACGTTAGATGGTTCAAGAAAAGACGGTGATTTAACAGATTTTGTTTTAGAACCAGAAACCGTAAAGACTGGCAAAATAAGTCAGATCTTAAAACGAAATCAGGAGATTCTTGTCCAAATATTAAAAGAGCCGATCTCTTCTAAAGGTCCTAGACTTACCACAGAAATTTCAATTGCTGGTAGGTACTTTATTCTTGTACCCTTTTATGATACAGTAAATGTATCTAAAAAAGTAAGTACGTTAGAAGAACGCAAACGTTTAAAAAATTTAGGGAATAGTCTTAAAACTCCAAAACTTGGTCTAATATGCCGTACGGCTGCAGAACAAAAAGGAGGGCAAGATTTGCACCAGGATATTTTGGAATTGCAGCAAAAGTGGGAGAGTATCTTCACTATATTGCCCAATGCTCAAACAAGGGATAAAGTGCTGGGCGAAGCCCAGAAAAGCTTTGCTATACTAAGAGATTTACTCAGCTATGAGTTTTCCTCTATAACAGTAAATCAGAAAATTCTTTACGAAGAAATGAAGATTTATCTTACGAGTATAGACAAGCAACTCCCTAAGTTATTGAAACAGTATACGGGTAAAGAAGGTATCTTCAGTCAATTTGGTATAGATAAGCAAATACAAGCTTCTTTTGGTAAAACAGTATCGTGTCCTGGTGGCTCGTATCTTATTATTGAACACACTGAAGCATTGCACTCTATAGATGTAAATAGTGGAAGTAAGCAAGCACGATCTTCAAATCAGGAGGAGAATGCTCTAGCAGCTAATTTAGATGCGGCAAAAGAGATAGCAAGACAACTAAGACTCCGAGATATGGGAGGTATTGTGGTTATAGATTTTATCGATCTTCGTACACCTTCATTTAAAAAGCAGCTTTGGAATACCCTTAGTCAGGCGATGGAAGAAGATAAAGCCAAGCACACTATTCTGCCAATGAGTAAGTTTGGACTTATTCAAATTACAAGACAGCGGGTAAGACCAGAAATGTCTATCACTACTGCAGAAAAATGCCCGACTTGTAATGGTTCTGGTGCTGTAGTGAGTAGTGTTATGATAATGGATGATATAGAAAAACATCTATCTCACCTGGTTACTGTGGCAAATCACAAAAACTTGACGATAGTTACTAATCCCTATTTGGGAGCTTATGTAACCAGCGGTTTGCCATCACTACGTATGAAGTGGTATGCTAAATATAAAGTGTGGGTGAAAGTGAAAAGTGATGTGAAGCAAGGAATGATGGACTATAGTTTTGTAGATCAGCATGACGAGGTGATCAGCTTAGAAATGCCATAATGGCTGTAAAGCTCATTGTAATAGGAGTTACCAAGGAGAAATTTTATCAAAGCAGCGAGGCGGAGTATCTCAAAAGATTAAACAAGTACTGCAAGCTACAATATATTCAGATTCCGTCTTCCAAGAAATCTACTCAACGTGAGGATTGTTTAAAAATGGAAGAGGATCATCTGCTTAAGAATATTGGAGAAACAGATTTTCTATTGCTTTTAGATGAGACAGGAGATAGTTATTCTAGCAGAAAATTTGCAGCTCAATTAAATGAATTATTAGTACGCACACCAAACCTGACCTTTGTAATAGGAGGAGCTTTCGGGTTTAGTGAGACCATAAAGGATCGAGCAAATGGCAAGTGGAGTTTATCTAAACTTACCTTTCCTCACCACCTGGTTCGCACTATTTTCTTAGAGCAACTATATAGGGCTTTTACCATATTAAATGGGGAGCAATACCACAATGATTAAAAATGGTGGGAACATCTTTTTAAGTAATAAATATGATTTTTAGCAAACTTTGATATGTTTGCAATGTTTTCGTTACGAGACAGAGA
Source organism: Bacteroidota bacterium (assembly GCA_003484585.1). Classification (GTDB taxonomy): domain Bacteria; phylum Bacteroidota; class Bacteroidia; order NS11-12g; family UBA9320; genus UBA9320. Next base: position 7,474 of record DNBZ01000224.1, read on the forward strand.
TAAATGGGAAGAAAGAAAAAAGAAAAACCGGAAGATAAGAAGAAGATGGGTAGGCCACCTACTAAACCAGTAGTTAAGAGGCCAGCATATTATGTGACTGTAAAAGTGAGTAACTCTATGAATTATCAAAACACAAACGTTCTAATCAGTAAAGACACTATACCTGAGATAAAGCAGCTAATCGCTCGCTCTCCGCAGAAAGTTGATTTTTTAGGATTTTGGACTGGTAAGTCATACCAAAGTGTTCCTGAAATTGATGAATTTATAAAAAGTAGAAAATAGTTCTATCTATATAGAACTTCTTTAAGAAGATAATTAAAAAGGAGTTTACCTAGGTAAACTCCTTTTTTCGTAAAACAAAAAAATGCTGCGTAGATACTCATTACAATTTTGGCTACTTTGTCTCAGTACATTGTTGTTTTTCTTTAGCTTTACTATTCTTATTCCAGAGTTGCCAGATTATATCAGTTCTCTAGGAGGTGAAGATTATAAAGGAGCAGTAATTGGACTCTTTACCATAGCTGCTGCTCTGTCTAGGCCAATTAGTGGTAAACTAGCAGACTCTATTGGGCGATTGCCCGTCATGATATTTGGAGGGGTTGTATGTATAGTAATGTCTGTACTCTATCCTATATTTATTAGCGTTTTTGGTTTTCTGACACTACGTTTTTTTCACGGATTGAGTACTGGATTTATGCCTACGGGTACAGTGGCATACTTGGCTGATATCATTCCTAAGGATAGGAGGGGAGAAGCAATGGGGCTATTAGGTATAATGAATAACATCGGTATGATGAGTGGTTATGCCGCAAGTAGTTTTATTATGAAGAATCTAGGACTTACCAATATGTTTTGGTTGTCTGGTCTGCTAGCGTTTCTGTCTGTAGCCATTATTTTTGGGATGAAAGAGAGTCTGAAACCTGTAGAGAAGTTGAAGTTGTCTCACTTTAAAATAGGTCTTGCGGATATTTGGGATTCACGTGCAAAGGAACCGGCGATTTTGATGCTTCTTACCGTAACCATGTTTGGGGCAGTTATCACACTTATTCCAGATTATTCTAAGGGATTGGGGATTGAAAATAAAGGTCTCTTTATCTCCATTATGACTGTGTCTACTGTTGTGACACGTCTTTTTACGAGTAAATTGTCGGATGTGAAAGGAAGAGTTTATAGCTGTAAAATTGGTACGTCCTTTTGGATAATAGGAGCAACCTTGCTTATTTTTAGACAGATAGAGTTATTTTACTTAGCAGCCATATTTTGTGGATTTGCTTCTGGTATAAATTCACCAGCACTCTTTGCCTGGGCTGTAGACGTGGCTAATGGAGAGCGAGCGGGTAGGGCTATGGCTACATTGTTCATTGCATTAGAAATAGGCATCACTATAGGTGCGTTTGTTTCTGCTTTTATTTATGATAATGTATTTGTGAATTTTAGCCTAGTTTTTCTATTCATTGGGATTCTTTGTGCAGCTGCTTTAGCGTATCTTTTCTTTGGTGTAAAAAAGGCTCGTAATCAATGGGTTTAAAAAAGCCTATTTGTATTAGTTCAAAATAGCAACAAGTTACTGTGTTTATATAGGTTTTTGGTGCTTCTTTTAACTTAATATTGAGATGTGAACAATTCTGACATTTGGGGCGTTTCTATTTTACTCAAAATAGTACATTTGCACCAAATTTAAACGCTTTTAATGGGTCAGAATATTAAAATAAAACGCGGGATGGATATCAAGCTAGAAGGAGCTCCTTCTCTTGATGTACACCAAGCTAATTCGCCTGCTACATTCGCTGTCAAACCTACGGACTTTAAAGGATTAGTGCCAAAAATGCACGTAAAGCAAGGTGACGAAGTGCAAGCAGGAGATTGTTTGTTCGCAGACAAAAAGAACGATAAAATCTGTTTTACGGCTCCAGTAAGCGGTGAGATAGCAGAAGTAGTAAGAGGAGATAGACGTGCAATCTTGGCAGTTAAGATATTAGCTGATAGCGAGATAGCATATAAGTCTTTTAATACTTCAGGATTCGTAGATAAA
>DNBZ01000250.1 GCA_003484585.1 Bacteroidota bacterium
ATACGGTAACTAAGGGGTTTGCTTGCGTATTGGTTTACTTTCTCTTTTCTGAATCCGTATAATAATGGGATGCAAGATTACAGCCAGCAGAATGATTCCTGTACCTAAATAAAAGTCAAAATTGAGCTGCGTGTCTTCATTTAAGAAGCAGATAGCCAATAGGATACCGTAGACCGGTTCTAGGTTAATACTCAGAGTCGATATAAATGCAGAGATTTCTTTTAATGCTTCTAATGCGAGGGCAAATGCCAAACTGGTACATAGCAATCCAAGTATGATGAGCCACCACCAGTCATTCCCTGTAGGAAACCACTGTGGCTGAGGAAATAGATTTTGAAGCAGAGGATAGCAAACGGAGATAAAGACGAACCCGGCTGCTAACTCTATGGTGCTAACGGATAATGAGTTTTGACCTGTGATGTACTTCTTGTTCAGCGTACTAAACATTGCCGCGAGAAATGCAGAAATAATCCCTATAACTATCGCCCAATAATATGCTTCGCCTACTCCACTGAGGAAATATATACCCACTATCACTAGAAGGCCTAGTATCAACTCGATCCATTGGAATTTTGATTTAGTAATAAGGGGCTCTAGAATAGAAGTAAAAAGGGATGAAGTAGCAAAGCAAGCGAGTGTTACAGAGGCACTGTTTCCTACTTTAATGCTGCCATAAAAGGTAAGCCAGTGCAGTGCTACCAGTACACCAATGCCCGAAAAGATGAGGAAATTAGACCTTTTGATAGAGCGAATGCCTTTTATCACTCCCGGAATAAAAACTAGCCCAAGAACGGCTATCCATAGGCGATTCCATACCAAAGCAGTTTGCTCTAGCGTTATTAGTTTACCGATAATAGCAGTAAATCCAAAGAGAAACACTGCCAAATGCAGCTGTAGGTACGCTTTTTGTTTTGTATTAGGTGTTGCCAAGGTGGTGACAATTATAATTTAAAAATACAATACATAAGATGAAGAAATTACTAGGAACGATAACATTACTTAAAGGATTGCGAGGAGCCAAGAAAACTGCTGCATATAATACTACTTGGGAAGAGGATGGAAAGGACTTTGTAAAAATGATACGAGCTGCTTGGAAGGGAGACTATAGTATAAAGAAGCGAAATATACTTCTTACGCTTTTGGGCTTGCTCTATATACTGAACCCTTTAGATCTTTTACCCGCGATTGCTTTAGGACCGATAGGCCTAATAGACGACGCGGCAGTTCTAGTTTTCGTATATAAGCGGATAACTGGTGAATTAGAAAGATTTAGAAGTGAGGCGAAGTATCAAGATGCGGAGGTAGTTTCGTAAGCTGTATGCCAAACGAACATAAACTTCACGATCTATTTGACAAAGAGGGAAATCTTATAAGCCCGCAACTACCCGACGAGGTAAAAAACTACCTTATAGATATAGACGGCACGGTCACTGAAGATGTACCAAACGAAGAACCGGAACGAATGGTAACATGCGAGCCTTTTCCAGATGCTTTGGAAACCTTAAACCGTTGGTATGACCAAGGGCATATTATTACTTTTTTCACATCCCGAACTGTTGAACACAAAGAAGTTACAGATGCATGGTTAAAGAAACACGGTTTCAAACATCACGGAGTGCTCTATGGTAAACCACGCGGCGGCAACTACCACTGGATAGATAATCATATAGTACGTGCTACCAAATACAAAGGGAAATTTACAGACCTAGTTTCTAAGACTAAGAAGGTGGAGTTGTTTGAGGAGTAATTATTGGTAGGAACTCGCCTCTGAGACAAATTATTACGCTTAGCATTACTTTATAAGATACCAATTTGTGAGTTCCCCGAGAGTGTGTTTCAAGGGAGCTTTATTTACCGCAGTATCGCCACCTATATCTATTGTGCCACCGTAAACCACTATATAATCGTGATCTTTTAGTACATTCTTATATCGAAGTCTTGTTCCAGAGTAAAGTTTAACACTTTCACTTAGATCATGCAAATGTGATGCTAATTTTTCAGGCATTGATTTCAAAATCAGTCTATTAAACTGATCTGAAATCCTACTGCTTAACGCTTAAAGTAATCTCTATCTTAACGTCATCACTTAGTATAAATCCACTTTCTCCTACACCAAAATCTAGTCTATCTAGTTTAAGACTACTAGAGAATTTTCCGGTGGTTCCATTATTAACAAATGTAAATGGCATCGAAATAGTTTTAGTTTTCCCTTTTATACTTACATCAAATTGACCTATATAGCCATTGTCGCTTTTGGTGATAGATGTAGATCTCATTTCTATCTTAGGATGATTTGCTACGTCAAAGTATTCTGCTTTTCTGAGGTGTTCATCTCTTTTGTCTATTCCGGTATTCACAGTAGCTGTTTTCACAGTGGCATATATGCTGGAGCTAGCTAAATCATTTTCATCGAATGTAATAGAGGCTGATAATCCTTTAAACGAGCCGTCTACGGTAATGCCCGCATTTTTAATGTGAAATACCACAGAACCTGTAGTAGGGGTCCAGCTAGTCGCTGCAAAAGCTGCTACAGATACGAAAGCAAATGCTATTAGAATGTTAATTTTTTTCATATTGTTAATTGGCAGTCCATGTTTATCGTATGATACGAGTATTCCTTACAAATGGATTTCCTTGCATATCGTTTACTACCCTATTTCGAAGCGGTTTAATAGTGTTGAGCAGTTTCAGTACCCAATGATGATATGTAGGATTAAGCATTATATAATTCAGCATTTCAGCCTTATTTACTCTCCCTCCAAAGTGCTTGTCCCATTCCTTGTTATAGTTGTAAGTAAGGAACTTAAAGCTTGTTTCTTCAAGTATTAGTTGCGATAAAAGTAGGGCACTTCGAGCTGCGATACTCATCCCATTTCCACTCAGAGGACTAATGCTTCCTGCAGCATCACCTACGAAAAGCATTTTATCATTAAACAGAGCCTGCTTATTAAATTTTATGTTGCTAATGATGAGTGGTTTTTCCCATACAAACTTAGCTTTTTGATAAACATCCTTGAGTCGCTCATTTTTCCAAAGGACCTTTTCTTCTAGTTGCTTTATAGAGTTGTTTTGCTCCTTTAGCTTTGTAGCATCTACTAGGTAGCATAGGCAGTAGAGGTCATCTTCTATCTTGCTCATACCGCAGTATCCTCCGTCAAAAGAATGTAGGGAAATCAGATCGTCTTTAAAATCACCTTTGATATGGTATTTCACACCTATGAAGTTACGATGAGAAGTGGCTTTTGGTTCTTTGAGATATCCTGCAGAATACTTTCCGTGTGACCCTACGATCAGGTCAGCCTCTACCTTAGTGCTTGAAGCGACAATTATCTTATTATCTACCGACAACACCTTTGATTTACATTGGAAAGTGACACCAGACCTCTTCATCTGCTCAGCTAATTCGTAATCTAGCTTATATCTACTGAGCCCAAAACCACCTATCTTAAGTTTGCTATTTAGCTCACCCCCTTTTTGGGATGTAAGCTCTAGGTCTTTGATTACAGGGAGGTTCCAGTCGTCGAGTGGCAGACCGAGTGATTTAAAAAAGTCATACGACTCTAATGATATAAACTCTCCACACACTTTATGACTCGGGAAGTTTTCTTTTTCAAATACCACTACTTTCTTACCTGCGTCAGCCAGTAATATGGCCAAGCAACTTCCCGCAATTCCGGCTCCTATAATTCCGACATCGTATCTATCCATAGATTATTATCTGATGGCGAAAGGCCCATTTCCACTTTACGGAGTAATTAGTTGCTCCAGCTTGCTGCAAAACGGTAAGCCATTCTTTTTTCTTAAATCCACGCAAAACACTTAGCGGTGCATCATTTTTAACCAAATAAGATTTAGAAAATATACTTGTTAGAGCCTTGATAGAATAGTATGCCAAAGGATTTCGCTCTAAGTCGTTGATTATTAGAGTACTTTTATTCTCTATGGCAAATGCTATAAGCTCTACTATCTGCTTATTACTGAGGTGGTGTGTGAATAGGCAAGCGTGTAATATGTCAATTTTCTCTATGTGCTTGCCTACATTTCTGTAGTCATCTGTGATAAAAGTGAGTGACTCCGGCAAATGAACACTAGCGTATTTTGTACAGACTTCCTTTAAATCTATTCCATACAGATTGCAGTTTATATTCTTCTTCCGGGTGTATTTATAGATCTCGTGCAGCATATCTCCACCACCGGAGCCTATGTCTACTATGTTTTTATTCTGAAAGTTTACTTTCTTAAACGCATTTATAGAAATACTATAACCTCCTAGTAATGAGTTAATAGAGTGTAGTTCTTTGAGGTTAATAATAAGGTCTTTTTCGGTAACGTCGCCATCCAATAGCTCTTGGGTATGGGAACGATGTTTAAACATAAGATAGGAGGGCTGATTCTAACGTAAGTCCAGGGCCAAATGCACAGGCTATTAGCTCATGTTTGTCTGAGGGTCTGTTTTTTAACATTTCTTTGAGAACGAAAAGAATAGTCGCGGAAGACATATTCCCATTTTCCAGTAATACTTTACGAGAAGCAGCAACTTCGGACTCTTCGAGTGCCAATGTGGACTTAATTCCATCTACTATTTGTTTTCCTCCCGGGTGTATGGCCCATCCTGTAGTATCCGGGCTTTTATGGAATAAAGTTTGTTTCTCAAGTGATGCTTTGATGCTTTTAGGTACGTCACTAGATAGCGTCATTAGGAATCCGTCTGGTGATATTTTCCAGCTCATTTCATTCTTGGAGTTTGGTATGAGTCTAGACTCAAAGTCTTCTAGTTTTAGTCGGGCACCTCTATTATTAGAAGAAACCATGACAGATGCGGCTCCATCTGCAAAAATAGAATTGGATAGCAAGTAATCATCTACGAATTTGTTTTGAAAATGAAGTGTGCAGAGTTCCACAGATACCATCAAGACGGTTCTATTGGGTGTAGTGCATATGTCCTTTGCCATACGCAAACCTGTAAGTGCTGCATAGCAACCCATAAAGTTCACATTATACCTTCTAATGTTTTTAGGTAGCTGGAAGTGATTGATTAAGTCTATCTCCACTCCTGGAGCCTGCATGCCTGTGCAGCTGATAAAGATAATGTCTGTTATTTGATCTTTATTTTTTTCAAAGGCAGGATTGATTTTTATGGCTTCGATAGCTAGTTCTAAGGCTGAGGAATGGTAGGTAGCCAGTTTTTCTTCTAGCGACATGGCCACAAGTTTTTTAATATCTGGTTCTACACAGTTTCTTTTGTTTATTGCACTTCTAGCGGTTAAAAATTTAATTTTTCGCTGAATATCAGCATCTTCTGTCATAGAAGAATAAATGCCGGAAAACGCATCTTGTGTTATAGCGTGCTTGGGGACTGCTGTTCCTATGTCTAAAATGTAACTCAATGCTTATTTAACAACCAAATAAAGGAAGAATAGATTTAGGATTACCGCTGCTATTACGTTCATATACATCGTGTGTTTGTAGTCTGCATATTTAGTGTCTTGCCATACCTTTCTAGCCCAGTATACGAAATATCCTATAATTGGGATTTGTACCACTGTGAATAGATAGAATGAATTGATGTCTGTTTCCTTAAAATACAGGTAGTAGAATAGTGTAGCAATGCCAAACATAATCCCTGCGAATATGAATGTACCTCTATATCCTAGTTTATAGCTTAATGTGGTTACTCCGTCTGCCAAGTCACTCTCGTGTTGGTAGATTTGAGTAAGGGGATAGATAGCTCCTATTTGGAAGGAACAAGCTAAGCCAGCATAAAGAAATAGGTCAACGAATACAAAGGGATCAATTCGTTTGTTAAGAAGCTCAAATGTTGGTTGAAAACTAATCATGCTAAGGTGAAATGTAAAGAATCCTTGAAAAATAAAGATTACCAAAAACCCAATGATAGCAAACTGCTTTAATCTGATATTCCTATAGCTATACAGTCTAGATGCAAGTACGTATGCTCCTACAAGAAGCATGAGATAATAGGAAATGGAGAAAGCTAGAAGTAATGCACTTGAGTCAAGAATGTTTGCCAACCAAAGCATTTTAGGATTAGAAGGTGGTGGGTTTTCTAAACCCCCAACGCTACCTAAATCAGTATCATAATAACTGTTAAATGCATTACTAGCGGGGTATATCAATAAATGGAGAATAAAGAAGGATATACCTGCACCTGCTATATCTACATAGGGAGTTTGCGACAACGCAAACAAATACACTGGCATCAACAGCAACGAGAAGTGCAGCCTTAAGTGCTTAAACGCGTCTAGCCACTCTTGTTTATTGCTTGCCATACAGGTTTATTCGTTTGTTTAGTCTTATTTGCCAGAGGGTAATCCATCCTTCACCTGCGGGGTAATAGTTGTATTCTGGACCTTGTACTAGCTTAGCTTCTTGAGCTGCCGAAGTGAGCAGAAGTAGACTAAAAACAAGACGGGGCGTTTTTCTCATGAGTTCAAATTTACGAAAACAAAAAATCCCTTACGCTAAGCATAAAGGATTTAAATATTTTATAGAATTATGCTTCGTTTACCAATCGTCGTCGTCTATGAATGGAGTGGCTGCACAAGTAGCTTTTAGGTCATCGATTAATCTAGTCATTTGACTATTGCAAGCCATAAGGATTTTATCGTTTCCTTTTATATTCTTCTTAGCGGTCAGATAATATTCCATATACGTAGCATCATTTTCCTTGTCTCCAGACCTGTTAGGTGTAACGTGTACAAAGTTGTTGAATTTATATCTGTAGCGTTCGTCTTTGAATCTAAGTTCCATATCAAACTCTATAACCCCGATTGTAGTTTTTTGGTATTTGTTAACTACTACAGTTAGTGGCATTACAATGTATGCTTTTATGGTCTGGCCTTCTTTACCGTCCGGGTCTAAACCTGCTTGGTCAATCATGTGCTTAGCTTCTTTCTCACCAAATTGTTTTTTCATCCAAACAATAGCTCTGGCATATAAGGAATCTGAAGTAGAATAATCATCGCCACCTAGATCTAAAAATCTATCTGGAACTATAACTTCTACTATTTCTACAAAAGTTACCAATTGATCAATGCTGTCATATGGCATCCCTGTAAATCTTTCGTAAGGCTTTGCTTCTATAGTAGGGCGTGAAGTTCTAACGTAGCCTTGATTTCCTCCGCTTCCGAAGTCAAAACCGCCGTCATCATCTCCCCAAGAATCGTCGCTATCCCAGTCGTCACCTCCGTTGGAGTCTAATGCAGGTGCTCCAGAAGGATCGTAGTCGTAGTCTGTACTGGCATTGTCTCCGTCGCCAGCATCCCAAGAATCGCCAGAGTCATCGTCATCCCATGTGTCTCCAGAATCGTCCCAAGATTGTGCATTGGCCATAAGACCGAAAACGCAAAAAGTAAGCAGTGTAAGAATGGT
>DNBZ01000175.1 GCA_003484585.1 Bacteroidota bacterium
CGTACCAGAAGTACCAGGAAATATCGTTCCGGCCGGAGAGACTAGTAGCATGGGCGGAACAACAAACGTTAATTTCTCCATCCAAGCCGTAGATAGCGCAGGCGTAGAAGAATTACTAATGAATCAAAGAGGAAATATAATCGGTATGCTTAGAGAAGCTGCAAACGAGCACGGAGAGATGTTCCTTGAGAACGTCGAGGAGAAGACACTGTAATGACAGATTTCGCAACTTACACAAATATACTACCAGATCCTAATAATCCAGTAGGAGAAGCAGGTCAGTCTTTAGCAGTCGCCTCAGGCGGCTCTAATGGCCCGGGGTATAGTACTGTAAACCTTTCAAGCAAGCACGCGATTGACAATACTAGGACTAATTCTGGGAGATTGGTAAGTAGGCAGTCGGCGGGACACAGCTGGGAAATAAGCCTAGGCTATAACCCTATGACCCGGGAACAGTTTGAGCCTGTATATAATTTTCTTTTACAGAAAAGAGGTTCATTAACTCCTTTCCTAGTATCGCTCCCTCAATATAAGCAGCCTAGAGATGCGACCTTTGCCACCTTCGTTGCTAGTAATAATTTTACTACTACTGCCGGAGGTACCGCAGGCACAGACACTCTACTTATAGGGAATTCGAGCTATGTATTAGCTACCCATAAAACGGCCAAGCCAGGAGATGTGTTCACAGTTACCGACAGTTCAGAAAGTAATCATACAAAAACGTACCAGATTACACGAGTAGAAACGAACACAACGGCAGAGACCAACACCACTGAGCCGACTACGGCACAATTAAGAATTCACTTTGTTCCTTCTATACAAAGACAGATCGCAGTAGGCTCCACAATAGTATTTAACGACCCTAAGTTTAGAGTCGTAATGAAATCAGACGTACAATCATATTCACTTAATACCGAGAATCTATATAAATTCTCGTTAAAGCTCGAAGAGGCACAAGCATAATGGCAATCAGAACCCTTAGTAATAATAGCAATAACCAGGCGGCCTTACGATCGTCTTTACTCTCTTACGAGCCCTATATCATAGCACACCTCGTTAAGTTCGAGAGACCTGCTAATGTTAGTCAGATATCTGGCGTAAACCATAAATATGCTACTGATTATACTTATATTACGGATGCCCAGTATAATATTGCGTTCAATGATGGAGACACAAACTCGCAAGGTACTCCACTTGGTTCTCAGAACTATATGGCTAATAAGTTAGTTAATCTGGGTGCTATTAGTGAGACTACTGTGGCAAAAGCAACAGGTTTAAGCTTGACGCTTGACGCAGCCAGTCTAGGCGCTGCTGCTACTGTTTCTGCGACTTTTACCACTACTAAGATAACTACTGATACAGATATGCCTTCCCAGGGTTTTAAAGAAGGGGACAAGATCCTCCTATCTAGCTCTGGAAATGCCAATGATGGGGCCTATGTTCGTATTGACAGCTTCGAGAGCGGTGGAAAGGTTATCGCGTTCACTCAGATAAGCTCTATCTCTGCAAATTCAAGCGCAGAAACCTTCAATATAACTTTAGCCTCTGACGAGTTAACAGCTCTTTTGACTAATAAAGACGTAGTGGGCTATACTAATTATATTAACCGAGAAGTTACTATCTACAAGGCCCACATACACCCTGAGACACGCGCTATTATCGGGGAGCCTTTCATCTACTTCAAAGGTATTGTATCCAACTCTAGTCTGGAAGAGAAGCTGACAAGTTCAAAAGTGACTTGGAGCCTTACCAGTCATTGGGGCGACTTTGTTCGTGTGCAAGGCAGACTTACAGATGATTCCTCTCACCGCGCTTTAGGGTCAGACGGGTCTCCTGATCCTGATGTTTTGGTCCGACCAGAGTATGCAACCGATTTAGGTTTTATACACGCAAATACAGCCTTCAACCAGGTTATTAAGTATATCGGAAAGAAAACAGAGTTTTATGAAGGAAAAGATTCCTCTGTTACAGGTATGGGTACAGGACCTATACTCGAAAGAGAGGTCGACGTAGATAAGCAAGTTGATGTAAACATTAACATAGCAGGTAAATTGTTACCGGTAGTTTACGGAGTTAGAAAAATAAAACCTTTTCCTATATTTGTAGACGTACACAAAGACCTAGACAGACAGGATGAAGTATACCGAATAGATGCAATCTGTGAAGGAAGGATCGCAGGCATCCTCGATATATTAGTTGAAAATAATAGTACTATCTGTATGGATAAGGTAGACTTTGATACACGCGCATCCGGAGATGCGGCCGTAGATGTTGTTTGTGCAGGACGTGCAGACAGAGGAGATACTTTAGCGCATTATAGTGCTACAGGCGCGGAACTGCTTTTAGCAGACGATTCGTCTAGTCGCATTACCCAAGAAGCAGATGAAATTGTACATAGCGAAAGCACTAATGAAGCAGCGTTTAATACAACTGCTACTGGCGCTGTCGATGCCAATGGCAGTGGGATTGCTTCTGGTATTCTTCATACAGGCACTCATACAATGCTAGCTCCTATGGATGCAAGTCTTACCTTCTACTTAGGTAAGGCAGATCAAAAAGCTGACCCTGTTTTTGTAAAGCTTGCCTCCCAGAATGACTTTAAACTACAGGCAGACTATTTTCAAGGAAGTACTTCACAGTACTGGGGGCCTGCCCACAGGCTCTTAGACACTGCATATGTTACAGGTAAGTATAGGTTTTCTGAGGGCGAGACTACAATGCCTGAGTATAGTTATATTGTAAGAGGTCGTAACCCTAATTGCTATAACTACGACCAATCTTACATTGAAGATGCTAGCCAGACCAGTGCTGCTATTAGTAGTTTTCTAATTTACGAAAGTGTAACTTTTCATAAGACTAGCGACGACAGTCAACTAGGTTCGGGCACCACTCGTATTATAGATAAGTGGCATAGTATAGACGCAGATGGAGCTTTAGACTACAGATTTAAATGGGATACACCTCCTACACTAGGCAGCACAACTGCTTTTTACATGAAGGATAGCGGCGGCAATAAATGGCATATGCAGACATGGGATCATGTTGCAGACGCAGAAAAAGCCGTGGGCGGAAATCTTTATGCAGCCGTAGCTTCGACAGAGGCCGGGACAGCCTACGGCCAGAAAATAACTCTTACCAGTCCGAGCGCGGCTCTTGAGTTCGCTCTAGGAGATACACGTACAGTAGTAGGTTTGCATCAAAGTGGGTCGCCCCGTCTTTTAGCTTCCAACTTTGCAGATTATACGTTTAGTGCCTCAACTAATATAGTAGACAATATTACCCGGTATAGTACTCTACAAAACATCACTCGCTTATACGCAAAAAATGCCATACAACTTCACGCTACCGCTAGTGGTACGAACGATGCTTACAACGGGCATAAAATCACTGTAACAGATTACTCAGGGGATTCTCCTTATAAACAAGAACGTTTAATTGTAGACTATGATGGCACTACAAAGGTTGCTATTTTAGATTCTTCATTTGATTACACTAATATGCCTGTGTCAGGTACTACCAAGTATGTTATTGGCTCTCTAGACGATAAGCGAGTTACTATTAACCCGGCAATTCAACTATTAGACTACCTTACAAATAAGAGATACGGCAAAGGTTTAGAAAATAAAGACTTAGATATAGAGTCTTTTCTGAAAGCCGCTAGGGATTGTGATACTCGCTCTGAGGTTAAAATTGTTGTGACAGGAGATACTATACCTGTCGGGGAAGTGTGGCAGTACCCTAAAAATGCTACTAATAGTACTAGAAAATGGTTAGGTGTTGTTAAATCCGTAGCTTCCTATACTATAGGCGGTACTGTATATCGCGAAGTAACCTTCAAAGACAATATAGGCAAGTTTGGACTCAAATGGAATACTTGGAGATACTATTCCACTAACGATTTATACTGGCATAAAGGCAAGGTATACGGCGGCACTAACTCAACAGTTACTACCGCTCCAACTTCTGGAAACCTAACAGCCGTGGATATCGGCAAGTTTGCCGACAGTGCTGAGCGTAGCGTAGATATAAGCATGAGCGCTGCTAATGGCAACCCTCTTGTTAAGGCAATATCTACCGTTACAGGTAAGTTTACTGCTTCTGGGTATTCTCTATATGACTCCGATGATGTTAAGTATTGGAAGTACTTAGGTTGGGATAGCCCTGATCAAAGAAATGTTACTCGCCACCAGATGAACCAAGTGGTAAACACAACAACCCCTTTGTTTGATAATATCAATAAAATGCTATCACAGTTTAATGGTATTCTAAGGTACTCAGGAGGTAAGTACTCCTTGGAGATTAAGGGCAGCCACCCTGGATCTATTACAATGGGTAACTTGGTCACAGGTGCTCAGTATACTATAACCTCTTTAGGCAATAAAAGCCAGGCTGATTGGAACACTTTAGCAGGTACTGGTGGTGTGGTGTATAGTCCTGGGGATAATTTTCAGGCACAAAGTAATGGAGGCTCAGACACCGCCCTAGTTTCAGGGCTAGACATCTCTGAGAATATTACTGAAGAGGATATAATTGGTACAATTAAAGTATCGGATAAAGGTCTTAAAGGCAGTAAGAATGAGGTGTCTGCATCTATTATCGACCCTCAAAATAAGTTTGAAGGTCGTAGCATAAGCTTCTTTAACTCTATTTATCTAAGAGAAGACAAAGGTATAAAGAAGAAAGGCAATTATAGCCTTCCTGGTATTACAAACTACCACAATGCTCGTTTTAATATTAAGCAGTACTTAGATGAGTCTCGCTATGGAATAACTATACAGTTTACTATGGCACCAAGAGGTTTGCTGCTTACAGCAGGTAGCATTATCGAGCTGACTTATCCTAGGTTCGGGTATACTAATAAACTGTTCCGCATAAATAATTTGAGCTTTAAGAAAGACGGGCTAGTGTCTGTTGTTGCAGACGAGCACAATGATGACGCATACGTAGTGACAGGAGCATCTACGGGCGTGGGACTAGTAGAAAACCCTGAAGACGGTACAGTACCCCGAGGTTTTGTAATACCTAACAGACCTATCCAGCTTGTGGCTACCCAGAACCGTAAAGGTGTTGTTGGCCTAAACTGGTCAAATACTCCTAGATGGAATGCTGCTACGCATACTACTGAAATATGGAGAAGCCCTGTTAATAACTTTGCAGCGGAAGTAGTTATAAGTACAAACTCCTTTGTAGTCGGAAGAACATATAGAATTACAGACCTAGGAAATAGCACTCAGGCCAACTGGAATACTGCAGCAGGTACTAGTAGCTTTACGTATAAGGTAGGCGACGAGATAGTAGCCGCCGCCCAGCTAGGAGGCTCAACTACGGGTAAAGTTAGTGCAACAGTACTGACCGGAATCTCTAGTGGCGCTAGCTTTGATGATACTGTAGAAACTACTGATATAAATAGAAATATGTACTATTGGATGCGCTATCAGGTATCTACAGACCGTTTAAATCTTGCCGGCAGTGCAAAGAAACTTATTGCTTCTCTTTACTACCCTAATACTGCTGATTCAGGTTTTGGAAACGGCGAAGGCATAACAGGTATATCTTCAGCAACAGCTACTCCGCGATCCGTCACAATTATACCAGGAGCCACCCAGCAGTTTATCTATAATGAGGCAGGCGATGGTATCGAATCCGGCTATCCTGCGACTAGTGTTCTTACTACTACCGTTTCGGGAAATTCGCCCACGGGTACCGTTAGCTATGTGTGGTCTAAAACTCCGAAAGGGGGGAGCAAGACTGCTATTAACGGTCAAGTAAGTTCTTCTTTAACTTACACCCCTACATCTGCTTTTGCAAATATGCCTGAGATTATTCACTGTGATATAACTGACACTGTAGGTTCGGAGACGTTTACAGCTAGTGATACTATGACTATGTTTGCTGGTCAAATTGTAGCGAACGGTCAAACTGTGCAGGCGAGTAACGGCACTCATGTATTTCCTGCGAACAAAGACGGGGACATAGCTGATATCGCTCAGTTCTCCCTTACCTTCCCTAGAGTCATGAAAGGTACTACGGCACTAAGCTACAATGCTACAGGTGGTGAAGGTACGTATTCATACGGAGGATTTGCAAATATTACCCCTGCAAACTCTGTAGTTCCTATAAATACTGGAGGGACTATT
>DNBZ01000244.1 GCA_003484585.1 Bacteroidota bacterium
ATTCTGAAATCATATTCGTCTGACTCATCAGCTATCACCCACGTAAAAAAAGCAATGGACGAGTCCGGTGCCAAAGACTACACACTGAAACTAGCTCAAGAGTATACTGTTAATAGTTTGAATACCTTGAAACACTTTAATACTTCAGGCGACAAGGTTTATCTAGAAGAGATAGTGCATATGCTTGCAGGACGAGAGAGTTAGAGAAATGAGCTACGGAATACTTGAAGATTCTAGCTCTTAAGAAAACATATATAATAGTTCTATAGTACACAGGAGATAAAGTTAAAGATTTCAATATATCCTTTAGGATCACATCTCAGAGGTACAACACTGCTCATACTTAAATAACTATCATCATATTTTTTTTCATTCATCTGGCACTGCAAGGTGTTATCCTACTACTATAAATAAAAACCAAAACATTTCTATCTAATGAAAGAGAGCCCGTTGAATCTTTCGTTATACAAAAGGTTATAAGGGTGCTTATATTACGTAAGAGTAGTATCCCATAAACTAACAGGGTAAATTCTTCTTATTTGAGCTAAAGTAATATTCTAATAGCTCTGTGCTCGAAAAGGTCATTAGGGAGGGCTATTATAAGTCTTCTCATTTTATCAAATATAGGGAATAATGAATTAAAATTCTACATAAAAAAACCAAGCCTCTCAGCTCGGTTCTTTTTATTTTTTTTTCACTTTGTTAGCAATAAAAAAAATTCCTGCCCTCCAAAAGAATCGGAAGGCAGGCGACCTAATCCGAGGGACCAGATCCTTTTTTAACCCCCACAATCAATATACAAGTTCCACGCCAAGTCACAGTTCATGTTAAGCAATCAGTATAGCCGACTATTTTCTATCATTTATCATTCTATAAATAAAATCATAATAACTATTCTACGTATTGATTACTAACACGTTAAGAGTTATACAAAGCACAATAGCTACACCATATAATATATAAATAAAAAGGAATATCTATAATAAGCCAAATTCCACTTCCCATACTATTTCCCAATATGACACTAAGAGACACTAAAATGAGATATAGTAGAAATTCAACTACCATGCCGTAGACTCTAAATTCGAAGGATGTTCGAAAATAAATAGGATACTTAAAAGGCTATGAATAATAATAATCTATAAAAAGACAAACGCACTTAAAAAAAGCCAAGCTAACTAGCTTGGCTTTTTTTATAAATTCAAATCACTCCAATAGTAAATTAAAAAAAACCTGCCCTTCAAAAGAATTCGGCGGGCAGGCGATCTAAATCTTGTGATTAGATACTTTTTTAACCCCCAGTAAAGACGTAAAAGAACAAGAAAGTCACATGTTTTTTATTCTTACTGCTCTTCATAGGTTACTAAATCATGCTCAACCTCTACTTTTTCGAAATACATTACATCATAAATACCTAGCATTGTATCACTTACAATACGATTGTCATATTTTTTGTCACACAATAAAAAAAACAAAAAAGCCGAGCTCCCCAGCTCGGCTTAAATATGAAACTTGTCTACTCCGAAGAGTAAACATTTCCTACCCTCCAATAGATTAGAAGAATAGGCGATCTAAATCTTGCGATTAGATCCTTTTTTAACCCCTATTAGGTGCGAAATTAATGTGATCTAGCCGTACGGCAAGTCATTTTTAATAGTATTTTGTACTAATTGGAATATTCTTTATAACTATTTGATTTCCTTTGTGTTAATATTTGAAAAAGTTAATCGTATATATATCAAAATCGTCAAATGTGTTTGATAATTTAGCTCTGGAAGAGCATTTACTTAAACATAGCAAAGAAGACATACTACTCTTCTACATAAATAGCGATGCTGTAGTAATAGGAAAACATCAGAATCCGTGGAAAGAAGTAGATCTTACTCCTATTGATTCACAACTTAATACACATATCATAGCACGTAGACTTAGTGGAGGGGGAACTGTATTTCACGATATTGGCAATATAAATTTTTCTTTTATTAGAAATAAAGAAGAAGACTTTGTAGATTTCAGGGAGCATATAGAGCCAATGAGTGCCGCATTAAACGCATTAGGTATACCCAATTCTATATCTCCGCGTAATGACATATTCGTAAATGAACATAAAGTGAGTGGAAATGCAGAGCACGTTAATAGTAAGACCAAGCGAATCCTACATCACGGCACGTTACTTTATGATAGTAATATCGTAAAGCTAAACGGCAGTATAAAACCTAAAAAGAAACTCAACATTAAAACTCATGCCGTAGAGTCTGTAAGAAGCCCCGTCATGAATATGCGAGAAATTGCAGATTTGGGAGATACACAAACATTCTTGTCCCAGCTCATTGACCAATTACATCTTCACCTAGAAGTAACTAGAGTGGAGCAGATTAATCCTAACACCCATATAGAGGTGCAAGAACTGGTACAAAGCAAGTACACCACGTGGCAATGGAACTATGGGCATACGCCACAGTTTACATATACAAGCGATAACAATGCAGCTATGAAAGTACGTGAAGGACATGTGATTGAGTGTATTGAAACTATTCAAATAGGTAAACGTTTTGACGCTATACTAAATGACCAATAAAGAAAGAGCCACTAAAATACTCTCCATACTAGAGCATGAGTTTCCTGAAGTGCCTATACCGCTAGACCACAAAGATCCATACACCCTCCTTATAGCTGTGTTGCTTTCCGCTCAGTGTACGGACGAGCGAGTAAATAAGATCACTCCACTCCTATTTGCCAAGGCAGACAATCCATACGACATGATAAAAATGACCGTAGAGGAAATAAAAGAAAT
>DNBZ01000242.1 GCA_003484585.1 Bacteroidota bacterium
TGTGAAAACATTGTAGCCACAAATCCCTGTGGAGAGCAACCTTTACCCCCTTATGGTGCATGTTTATTGGGTTCTTTTAACCTAACTAAGTACATTGTGAAGCATGATGGTAAGTATGTTTTCAACATGAATATGCTCAAGACAGATATACCATATGTAGTTCGAGCTATGGACAATGTTGTAGATAGAGCAACCTATCCATTACCGCAGCAAGAGAAGCAAGCAAAAGACACTCGTCGAATGGGTCTTGGTGTAACTGGTGTTGCTAACGCTATTGAGGCACTAGGCTTTGATTACGGCTCAGATGAATTTATTCGTGTACTTGAAGACATCATGGGTACAATTCGTGATATTTGCTATGAAACGTCTGTTGAACTTGCAAAAGAGAAAGGTGCATTCCCACTGTTTAAGAAAGAATACTTGGATAGTGAATTTGCATTAACATTACCTACTAAAATACGTGAGAGTATAGCTGAACATGGTATTCGTAACTCACATCTATTGAGCGTAGCACCTACAGGTACAATTAGCCTCAGTGCAGATAATGTATCATCGGGCATCGAGCCAGTGTTTGCACACTTCTATGATCGTACAATCCAAACGTTTGATGGCCCAACGTCTGAGCGAGTTGATGATTATGGCTACCGTGAATTTGGGATCAAAGGTAAAACTGCGGATGAGTTATCAGTATTTGACCATGTGCGCGTACTAAATGTTGCATCTCGTTATGTAGATAGTGCCTGTTCAAAGACATGCAATGTGGGGGATGATGTTTCATGGGAAGATTTTAAGAAGGTTTACATGGACGCTTATGAAGGCGGTTCGTCTGGGGCAACCACATTTCGTAAATCCGGAAAGAGATACGGAATCTTAAATGCATCCACATCTGAAGATGTTGTCGAAGAGAAACCGGCAGAAAAAGACAACTTCATAGAAGAAGGTGGAGCTTGTTACTTTGATCCTGCTACTGGTCTTAGAAAATGTGAATAAATATACTCTTAAGTGTATGTTTTATATAAAAAAAGCCTACAGATTACTTGACCTGTAGGCTTTAATTTAATATACTGTACATGAAAAGATTGATTGGTCATCTTTTCGTTGGGGGAAGCCCTCTACTAGAAATAGTGGAGGGTTTCTTTTTAGGGTAAGGCCTCTTCCATCTGCGTTGTTAACGTAGGAGTATCCTTATCTTGATTATTATCTATAAGAGCTTGTGAGGAAGATACAGGGGCATTTGAGGCGGCTTTAGACAAGCCAGCCCCTAACATCTTACTAGTTTCAACACTAGCATCCTTTAATGCTTTCCCTACAGCCCCAGTTTTTGTTAATCCTCTATAGGACATGGCGTAATCTTTACCCCATTCTTTAAATGTATGTATAGCACCTCTACTTATTTGAGGATTTTCTGATAACACTTTTAATGCTAAATCTGGCTGAAGGATCATTAATTCAGCTTGTCTTGCTTGGTTTGCCAAAGGTAGGCCAGATACTATTTTCTTAAATAAGCTAGAGCCGATAGCCGCAGCCTGTAGCTGTGAACCTTCCCCGACCCCAAACTTAGCACCAAAGTTTGCACCTAATATCCTAGCAGTATTATTTACCATATCCCCCATATCTTTTAAAACTTCATCTAATTTAGTTGGGTCCATAGTTCTTTTTTGTATTTCTGCCCCCAAAGACATAGCTTCACTAATTATCTTTTTATCTGATGCATTAATAACACCATTCTGTTCCATTAATTCAATGATACTAATATCACCCTTCTTCCCACTTAATGGTTTTGTCAATTCATCTGCCATTGCAAAGAAGTTAGGAGAGCCGTCTGGCTGTCTAACTTTACTAAATAAGGCATCCATAGAAGATAATCTAAAATCTTCTAATGCTTCAGGTGTAATTGCTTCTTTAGATAATCTTGTAAAATTTTCTACTGGATTAGCAGAAGATAGTACTTCGTTTATAGAGGCTGGTAGCGTACCTGTTTCCGATATTCTGCCAAAATTTCCAACAATTTCATCTAAATTCTTCTGGGCTGTAAGTAATCCGTCTAACTCCGCCTTAAAGTTTGGGAAGTCTTTAAGTATAGCGGCGTTGGTATCTGCTGCCATAAAGCTCTCTAGCTTGTCTGCCGGTATAGTGTTGTCTGTGTTTTTTAATTTAGTAACAGCGCCCCTTAAGAAGTTCTCTTGTGCTTCGGACATCTGCGGCCCTAAATCTATTTTAACTGCGTCATCTAATAAAGACGGTACTGAAGCACTCTGCCCTCCAGGATTGAATCCATCATCTGCTGATGTAGTTCCAGTAGCAGTATCTGTAGCATCTACTTTTTGCTCTGCCCCATAGATAGTATATTCAGGTATTGGGTTTTCAGGATCAAGTAGGCCATTGCCATAGTAACCCTCGCCTGTACCAGTTACTTGAACTTCAGGAATAATGTCATCATCTGTTGGCATACTACCTGAAGTAGCTTCTAAATCATCTACCGCAGAAGATGGTAGGTTAACGTCACCTCCCCCAACAGCATTAACTTCCACATCATCCGGAGCATTTACATTTTCAGCATCTACTTGAGCTTTATAATTATTTAATTGTACACCTGCCTCATCAGCATACTCAGCGCCTTTTCTAAGCTCTGTTAGATTTAGATATCTATTTAATTCAGTACCCGTCAAAGCCCCTTCTAATACTTGTTCCGATCTCATAGTAGTACCGCCAGTACCTTTAGTAGACAGCGCATCTTGATTAAAATATCGAGTAAATCTTTTATTTAGTTCTAGGCTAAATCTATTGGCAGTATCAAATTTAACTTTTTCTGCTGGATTTGGTATTGTACCTAACTCATCTATAACACCGCTAACTAATTCATCAAAGATACCTGCTTGAAATAGCTTATCCGC
>DNBZ01000228.1 GCA_003484585.1 Bacteroidota bacterium
GCGTGTTTTGGGTAAAAGTATAAGTAGTGGTGCGAGGATAATACAAGCCAAAGCCCAAAACATATCAAAAATCCTTTTTTGTGTGCGATACTCTTGCGTACTAAGATTGAGCTCTATCTGCTCACCAAAGTAAAGGCCATTAGCGTTTTTAGAGTGACTGCCTATTACAAAATTGCTGTTTTCTGGTATAGTATAGTAGTTTACTTGTGGTCCTATCTCTGCCATCAGTTGCATAGTATCCTCCGTGCTTATGCTGTCATTACTAAAAATTACTTCATTTATTCCGTATATTTTTACGATTTCTTTAAGCTGTTGTATACCTCCTAGCCATTCGCTATCAGTAGTCTTGGGGTCGCTCACATATCCTATTTGCTGGTAGTCTTTGTTGTAGCTTTTTAGTAGGTTGGTTACGTGTTCCCACTTTGCTTTGCTACCCACCAATATGCTTCTAGTTTGAGATTGTTGGCTGAAATCTAACGTCTTGTACTTAGCAAAATGAAAGAAGCTACGCCATACCAGAAGTGCAGCTAGCACTAGTAAAGTGCCAAATAATATAATACCTCTACTGTAGCGAAGGTGATCTGGCAACAGACCATATACTATAGATATAATAGCCGTTCCTATTAAAATACCACGTACCAGCTTACCAAAATCGAATCTGTGTTTGTAACTGCCCACAAACCAAAGACTCATTATCCAACTAAGCGTATAGTAGGGTAGGTGTATGGTTACCATCTCTAGCGGGTAGTGTTCGTTGTCTCTTTTTATATGCTCTTCCCAGTATCCTTTGAGCCAGTAGAGTAGGCCAAAAGTGAGTAGGATCTCTAGCATAGGAAGCCAGAATTTTTTAAAGAAATTGACTACTAAAGCTATTCCTGCTCTGGCATAGATAGCAGAGTTTATGAATAGTTTAAAAAACTTTTTGTTGTTTCCGCTATAATGCTTCTCAGCAAAAATGATCATAGCCTTATAAAAAACACGTACGTAGTTGGTGCTTTGTTTTTTAGTGCTTTCTCCTTTATAATGGATAATACTCGTGTCTGCAAAGTAGTAGTTTTTCCAACCGCCTTGGGTTAGTCGATAGCTGAGGTCTATATCTTCCCCGTACATAAAGAAAGTCTCGTCTAGCAACCCTACTTCGTCTAAAGCTGCTTTACGCAATAGCATAAATGCCCCTGAGAGTACGTCTATTTCATTGTTCTCATTTTCAGGAAGGTAGCCTAAATGATATTTGCCAAATTTCTTCGATTTTGGGAAGATTTTGTTCAAGCCTATCATCTTATACAGTGCAACTTCTGGCGAGGGGAGTCCTCTTTTGCTTTCTGGCAGGTAGTTTCCTTGACCATCTACCATGTGCACTCCGCACCCGCCTAGATCTGGCTTGCTATCAGCAAAGGCTAATAGCTTAGTGAAACAATTTTCTGGTACTATAGTATCCGGGTTTAGGAGCAAAACATATTCGCCTGTACTCTTTTCTATTGCTTGATTATTGGCCGTGCTAAATCCTACATTCTCCGAATTGGCAATAAGTATGACCTCTGGGAAAAGATTTTTGACCATTTCATTTGAGCCATCTACAGAATTGTTGTCTACTACAAAAATTTCTGTATCTATTTGATTATCAGCATTCTGAACAGATCTTAGGCATTGCTCCAAGAAGTGTTTTACGTTGTAATTTACTATGACTATAGATAGTTTCAAACTCTTGCGGCAAACATACGTAATTCAAGATTGTTATAGCCACAAGGTTTTATGCCATCCTATTTTAAAAATCTATTTGCCAAGCTCGAGAGCGAGGACTTTTCTTATTCCAAAGCCATTAAGAGGCCAGAGAATTTTGCAGATGAAATGTGTCATAATTTTCCTGCCATTAATGACCTGATCCTCTATCTGCAAACGGAGTGGGAAGCCGCCAAAACAGCCAATGAGAGTATCTCTACGTATGCTATAAACCAGCGAGATACTAAAGGGATAGTGATAAAAGTAGGAGAGCAAAAAAATCTGGACATTCATCATTTTCTGATAGACTATGTCAAAACGAAGTTGCAGCTTGATGACTATATACTACACGCCAATAAGCATACTTGCCAGAGAAAGAGCGGTGCTACTCAGGAGTCTTGGTTTTATTTTCTAAAGCCAAAACCTACTTTTAGTGACGGTAAGCAAGTGCAACGCTATGGCAATGTAATAATAGAGCTGAAAAAAGATCCAAAGAATGTCGTTCAGTTTAAATTGCAGTGTAATTATTATGCAGGTTTCAACTATTCTGAGCCTCATTCCTTTGATGAGTTTTTGGCAAGTTTATAATAGTATACATACGTAGCTGTATTTAAAATTCGTTTCTTGCTAAAGGCTGCTTAAATTCGCAGAGAGTAATACATGAATTTTCAAAATCCTACATTTCTATGGGCATTGCTATTACTAGCTATTCCGCTTATTATTCACTTATTCAATTTTAGAAGATATAAGAAAGTCCTCTTTAGCAATGTAGCTATGCTCAAAGAGATCCAAACTGAGAGTAGAAAAACTCGTCAAATTAGGAAATGGCTGATTCTGGCTGCTAGGATGTTGGCTTTGGCTGCTTTGGTGCTTGCATTTGCTCGGCCGTATATTCCGCAAGGAGGCTTACAGAATGGAAGGCAACTCATTAGTCTATATCTAGATAATTCGCAGAGTATGAGTGCGGAAGGGGAGAATGGTCAGTTGTTTGAAAATGCAAAAAATACGGCTAGAGAAATTCTTCAAAATTTG
>DNBZ01000162.1 GCA_003484585.1 Bacteroidota bacterium
CTGCATATGATGAAATGAAAGACGTGATCCGCAGAAAAGTAGAAAGAGATACACGCAGTGAGTTGAATAAAGATGTAGTAGTAGTAAGAGTAAAAATAGAGAATAAATTCAAAGAGGTAAAAGGCTTAGATTCGGTAAAAGGAAATTTTGGTGAAGAACTAATACAAGGTAAGTATAAAAAGAAAGAAGATACTGGTATGGTGCTTTTTCAAATAGCAAATAAGTCCTATACCGATTCAGACTTTTATACGTATGTGCTAGCAAATCAGGGCAAAACGAATAAGACTTTGGCTAATGCAGTTATAGATCTGTATGCAGAGTTTGTGAAACAATCTAATCTAGATTACGAAAAGAGCATACTAGAAGTAAAGTATGATGATTTCAAGTATATAATGCAAGAGTACAAAGATGGGATCTTACTATTCGAACTTACCGACAATGAGGTGTGGAGTAAGGCTGTTGCAGATTCTGCAGGGTTAGAAGCGTTTTATGCCAAAAACCAAGCAAACTATATGTGGAAAGAGAGAGCAGATGCTTCTATCTTTAGCTGCAAGGATGCTAAGGTGGCTAAGAAAGCAAAGAAATCTGCAAAAAAAGGAGCTACAACTAATGAAATATTAGCTAAGTATAATGCTAAAGACCCATTGGCTATTACTGTAGAACAAAAGAATTTCGAAAAAGGAACAAATGAACTGTTAGATGCTGTGAGTTGGAATGCAGGTGTATACAGCCTTGCAAATGAAAATGATAGAGTGAAATTTGCAAGAATCAATACTATTTTAGCACCAAGTGCTAAGCCGCTAGGTAGCAACATGGGGCAGGCTACTTCTGACTATCAAAACTACTTAGAAGCAGAATGGCTAAAAGAGCTAAGAAAAAAATATCCAGTACAGATTTACGATGATAACGTTGCACAATTGTATTAATACTTATTGATAAAGAAGCTATACATATTACCTGCAGTTCTAATGCTTATCTTAGCTGCTTGCAGTTCAGGAGAAGACGGAGAATTACTAGCGGAAGCCTACGGTAAAAAACTATATGATACGGAGCTAAAGAAGCTTTTGTCTCCTAATATGAGTTTTGAGGATAGTGTGCTTATCACCAAGGAATATATAAATGTGTGGCTGGGCAGACAGATATTGCTCAATAAGGCCGAAAGTGTTCTCTCTCCTGAAGAGAAAGATAAATCTAAACAAATAGAGCAGTATAAGTCAGATTTGCTCAGCTATGAAGTGCTCAATAAACTTGCGATTATGCAAGTAGATACCTCATTTGCAGATGCTGAACTAGAGGAGTATTACGAGGAGCAGCAAGACGAGTTTGAGCTTTCTCAAAATATTTTAAAAATTAATTTTTTTAAAATACCGCTAGCCTCTCAAGACGTAGACTTGCTATGGTCTAGTTTTAAGGATAATGATTTTGTAATCTATAGTAAGTTAAAGGCTCTCGCAGAAGGATCTGGTAATTACTATACAGACAAAGAAAGCTGGGTGTATTTTGACGATATTTTAAAAGAGCTACCCATAAGCACTTATGACCAAGAGCAATACTTGAATAACAATAAATTTATAAAGATAGTAGATGGTAGTTTTGTTTATTTCATAAAGATTATCGATTTCAAAATAAGAAGTAGTACTTCTCCGTTTTCTCTAGAGAGAGACAATATAAAAGAACTACTCTTAATGAAACGCCAGCAAGAGATGGTAAAAAGTATTGAAACAAAATTGCTAGAAGAGGCGTATAACAATAAACAGATAAAAACATATTGAAAAATTTAATAGTAATAACCTTCCTGCTCACAGCGATGAGCAGCCAAGCACAAAACATACGAGTAATAGACGAGATAGTAGCTGTAGTAGGAGAAAACATAGTTATGCGGTCTGAGCTAGAAGCAGAATATGCCCAAGCACAGAAAGACATGGAGATGTATGATGGAGACTTAAAATGTGAAGTGCTCAATCAATTAGTAATCCAAAAACTATACCTACACAAGGGTGCAGTAGATAGTATCTATGCATCTGATGATAGAGTGGCCGACGAGTTAGATCGTAGAATAAAGTATTATGCAACACAAATAGGAGGCGAGAAAAAACTAGAACAGTATCTAGGCAAGTCTATAGCAGAGTATAAGGAGCAGATGCGTTCTAAGGTAGAGGAGCAGATGGTGACTCAGCAGGTGCAGCAAGCATTAGTATCTGCGGTGAAAGCATCACCTACAGATGTAAGAAAGTTTTTTGCAGATATACCAAAAGATAGTCTTCCAGAGTTTGGTGAAGAAGTGGAGCTAGCTCTAGTTACTATGAAACCAAAACCGAGTCCGTATGCTAAGCAGTATGCACTCGAAAAGATGACCAAACTGCGAAAAGACATAATGCTTGGGGTATACGAATTTGACTATGCAGCTAGAGCAAATAGTGATGATAAAGGGACAGCTATCAATGGAGGTGAACTTGGGTATTTCTCTAGAGGGCAGATGGTAGGAGCATTTGAGCGAACAGCGTTCAAACTACCTGCAGATTCTGTATCAGAGATTATAGAGACGGAGTATGGATACCATATACTGAAACTAATAGATAGAAAAGGGGAGAAAGTAAATGCCAGACATATTCTGATTAAACCACTTATTGTGAAAAGTGATTTGGAAGGACTAAAGGGCCAAATGCAAACTCTCTTAGATGGTGTACATAAAGACAGCATAACCCTGTGTCATGTGGCTAGCGAGTATAGTACAGATAATCAAACCAAGGATAACTGTGGTTTCTATGTAGACCCTACTACCGGTTCTCAGCAGGTGCCATTAGCCGCTTTAGATCCTGTGATGATAGCCAAGGTGAGCACGCTCAAGGTAGGTGAGTACACAAGCCCTGAGCCATTCGAAGATTTTGATGGAACATCGGGATATAGGTTCTTCTATTTAAAAGAAAAAGTGCCAGCACACAAAGCAAATCTAAAAGATGATTACCAAAAAGTGCAAGCTCTAGCACTAGAGAAGAAACAAGAAGAAACGGTAAAAAACTGGGTGACAGAATATAAAAACGGAGTTTACGTACGAATAGATTACAAGTACGAGAACTGTGAAGAAATGAGCCAATGGAAAGGATTAAGTAATTAGGATGATAGATTTTGCGGACGATAAAAAAGCGGCTGATGACTTAGCACTAAAAGTGCAAGAGCTGAAAGCAGAGATAGGTAAGGTAATCATAGGGCAGCATGATGTAATAAATGGTGTTATCACAAGTCTAATAAGTAATGGACATGCCTTGCTAATAGGTGTTCCTGGACTTGCGAAGACCCTCCTTATTAAAACCATAAGTGAGGCTCTAGATATGAGTTTCAATAGGATCCAGTTCACGCCAGATCTTATGCCGAGTGATATTTTAGGTTCCGAGATACTAGATGATACTAGAAATTTTAAATTCAACAAAGGACCTGTTTTTGCTAATATAGTATTGGCAGATGAAATCAATAGAACTCCGCCTAAAACACAAGCAGCACTGCTAGAAGCAATGCAAGAAAAAACAGTCACAATAAGTGGCACAGAATATATTTTACCTAAGCCATTTTTTGTACTTGCGACTCAGAATCCGATAGAGCAAGAGGGTACCTATCCATTGCCGGAGGCACAGCTAGACCGATTTATGTTTAATATGGTGCTTGACTATCCTACTACAGCAGAGGAAATAAGTATAGTAAAGGCCACTACAGGTCACATTACTGCATCTGTAAACAAAGTTGTTTCACAAGAAGAAATTATTGGATTTCAAAACCTAGTGAGAAAAGTAGAAGTAGCAGATAATGTGTATGAGTATGCTGTGAAACTAGTAGGTAGAACAAGAGCAAATAGAGAGCTAGCTACACCGTATATCAATGAATATTTAGAATACGGAGCAGGCCCTAGAGCTTCTCAGTACCTTATCGTAGGAGCTAAAGCGAATGCCCTAATCAACGGCAAATATTCTCCGGATATAGAAGATGTGCAGGCCGTAGCCAAGATGGTATTGAGGCATAGAGTGGTACGAAACTATAAAGCTGAAGCAGAAAATATATCTGCAGATTCTATTATAGAAAGCATTTTTTAGGGATCCCTCAAATAGTCATTAGTTGATTTACACTATAGTAGATATAGAGACGACGGGAGGTTCCCACGGGAACAGGATAACCGAGATAGCAGCCGTAAAAACAGACGGCACTACCATTTTATCTGAATATGAGTCGTTAATAAACCCGGAAGTATTTATCCCAAAATCTATAACGCTTCTTACTGGCATTTCGAATAACATGGTAGCTGACGCACCCAAGTTTGAAGATGTAGCAGATGAGTTTTATGAATTTTTG
Organism: Bacteroidota bacterium; assembly: GCA_003484585.1. Lineage (GTDB taxonomy): Bacteria > Bacteroidota > Bacteroidia > NS11-12g > UBA9320 > UBA9320. The sequence continues at coordinate 4,339 of DNBZ01000162.1, forward strand.
GAGGGCACTATTTTCGTAGCTCATAATGTGAGTTTCGATTATGGAATTATCAAAAATCATTTTGAAGATTTAGGCACCACTTTTAATCAAAAAAAGCTGTGTACTGTGAGACTTTCTCGTACTATTATACCAGGTTATCCATCTTACTCATTGGGTAAGATTTGTACTAATCTAGGGATAACAAATGG
>DNBZ01000109.1 GCA_003484585.1 Bacteroidota bacterium
AGCAATGTAAAAGTATATCCTACTTTAGTAGAGAATTTCGTAGTAATAGAAAAAGATAACAAGTCAGCTTCTAACTACCGAATACAAAACAACATAGGATCTGTACTACTCGCTGGCACTACCTCTGACAATATTTCGCAGCTAGATTTGTCTGTGTTGCCGAGCGGTATGTACTACCTAACAGTAGATAGCAAAACCTACAAACTAATAAAGCACTAAGGCGTAAAAAAGTCGCTATTTTGTAGCTGATAGTAAGCTCGCTCTACTGCAGAATCGCACTGCTTATTGAGATACTTTTTTTGAATAATATCATAGTATTGTGTGCAGTTATTTGCCACATAAGATACACCTATGTGATAAGAATAAAAGGCATATCCAGCAGGACGATAAAGAGAAGGCTGCAAAAAAGGATTAGAACCAGAAGCATATTGAGTAATAGTAGCTGGTATGTGGGCCTGACTTACCACGGTATGAATTACAGTATCTTTTAGTACCACACCACCTGTAAGCACAAGCGGAATTTTAAAATTAGCAGTATCGTATATGGGAGCGTTATCCGGTCGTATAGTACCGTGGTCTGCTGTTATTATCACTAATGTATTTCCCCATTTTGGCGATGCTTTTAGTTGACCTATGAGCACCCCTAAACAGCTATCTGTATAGGCTATACTATTAAGATATGGATTCTTTTTGGTCTTATAATTGGGCACATCAAATGGCTCGTGACTACTCAGCGAAAACAACATTTTAAATTGCGGTTTTGGTTCGGCTATGAAATCCTCTGCAAATACTCTAAAAACATCTTCGTCATGAACTCCCCAAGCATTGACATGTGTACTTGTAAAATCTTGCTGAGATTTCACTACATCTGCATCTTTAAAAAGCACTTTAATATTGGCAAATTCTAAGTTGCCACCGTAGTAAAATCCTGTGGTATAATCATCTGACAAGATATTGAACATATTGGGTTTCGTGGCTAGTACCTCGGGGAAATTAGTTAATGTTTGCCTAGCACCGCTAGCTATACCGGTGGTAAGTGCTAGCAGCCCTTTGTCTGACCTAAAACTAGCTGCATATGCACGAGTATAGGCTATCCCCTCTCCCATTATTTTGTCCAGTTCTGGAGTAGAGCCATAGGTAGCTCCATTTAAGAAACCTACCGTTTTAGCACTAAAGCTTTCGAGCACTATCAGTATCACATTTTTGGAATCTGTATTTGCTATTAGCTCTTCTATAGAGCTGTTGCTATTCTTGTTCTTGAGCTTTTTTAATACTAATTGAGCTTCTTCATCAGAATCGAAAAACACCATAGGTTTATGCTTATCCCGCTCAAACTCAGTTACCATAAAACTCCATACGGCATTCACGGCAGTATTGTTATATAAATTTTCGCTACTGTAGTATGCACTAGAAAGGTTTATAGGAACTTTGCCTACACTTCCTCGTATCATTAAAAAACTCAAAGGCAGAAGCAGTAACGAAATCAAGCAATGAATCTTAAGCTGACGCTGTAATTGTCTTTTACCCCATTTAGCAAACCACACTATGCTAAGAGCCATCACACCAATGGCTATGATGTATGTAGATAAATCGATGGAGCTAAGCCCAGCATTTTCTTTACCTAAAAATTGAGTGAATCCTAGGTTAGTCTTTTGCCCCCAGTACAAAAAGAAATAAGGATCTACGGCCAAGATTACAACTACCAAAAGGAAGATTGTCCACCAATACACCTTAAGCAAACTACCTACGGCTAATGGAACTACACGCTGAGCAAAGGAAAGCAGGATAGGCAATACCAGTATATACCCAATTACAGAGAGATCTAGCCTCAGCCCATGAAACCACATATCTCGCAATTGTGAAAAATCACTAAAACCTGACCCATTGATAATCAAAAAATACACCTTGGCTACAAAGAATAGCAAGAGCCAAAAGCCTAAAATTTTAAAGTAATATTTAATAGTATCTAACAAAATCGTGCTATGTCTACGTCTGCGTGTAAGGGAATATTGTCAATTAATAAATCTGCCATTTCTTTAGCTAATAGTGGGCTCAAACTTACTGCTTTGCTACCCATCCCGTTCATTATATGCATAGTATTATACTTAGGATGCATACCGAGAATAGGTTTGCGATCTCCAGAGGCAGGTCTAATACCGCAGTAGTGATCTACAATTTGATAAGGCAAGTCGAGCACCTTATCCAGTTTCACTTTCAAATCGTCGTGCATCATCTCGGTAGGCTCAAGATTAGTTTGGTTCTGTTCATAGGTAGCACCTGCTCTCCATTTTTTACCCTCTAAATGTTGCAGGAAAACACTCCCCAAGTAAACATCCCCTTTAGGCTCTAGCTCTGTCTCTATGTCCAAAATCTCTCCTTTGGTAGGGACCACTTGTACTATATCTTTAAAATAGGGATTCTCCATTTGCAGATACCCTTCACAGAATATTATCTTTTTGAAGGAAATAGACCTGTATGTATTGGCATTTAAATCAAGATTTTCAAAATCGAACTGCTCGTTTACGGTAGGAAGTTGTTTACAAGCTTGCAAAAAACTCGGTGTATGTAACTCTCCACCTTGCTCTACAGTAAGCAAACCAAAATTGACATGAATACCGTCTATCTGTTCATTGGAGAAAGAACAAAATCCATTGTACTTCTGCTTATGTGCCTTGCT
>DNBZ01000072.1 GCA_003484585.1 Bacteroidota bacterium
CCACCCCTTAAATGGCAACGCCTTACGAGCTACGTTTACAATGAATGTCGACTCAGGGTTTAAGTTTTCAATTGAAGTGGATTTCCCTGTTCCACTAGCGCCAACTATTAATACTTCTTGTGCCATTAGTCTTCTGTTTCTTTAGGTTCTTGATTACTTGAGTACATTGAAACTGCGTCCAATATTTCGTTATGAGCTAGATTATTCTGCATAAGAGCTATGCATGGCTCACCTTCCCTAACCTTTAGATAGTGCCAAAATATAGCATCATCTGTAGGCCATCTCTTTGGTCCGTATGTCCTAATACCAAGCATCTCTGGGCGGTGTGTTACCACCACAATGTCAGAGTACATGTAACATGCATCTGCACCAAAGATGTCTTGCTTCTTAGGGTAATGTAAATCTGGATTCTGGATACGCTCTGACGCTTCGATGTTACGGTTCATCTGCGAGATCAAGATAAATGCTACCTTGATTAGCTTCTTAAGACCGTTAAACATAGCCATCAGATCATAGAGTAAATCTCTATCCTGCGCACCACCTGCCTTCTTTACAAGTAGAGTATGATCTAACATAACGATAACCGGTTTGCCTATTTCTTTAGAAAATTTTATTACTGTTGCTTCTAAAGCTTTGACACTACCCGGTATATCGACATAGTATATATCATACTTATTCAACTTACGAGATTCCTGTACTGCATTCATATAGTAGTTGTCGTTGAGACTAAAATTCTCTGACGCACTATACAACTGCTGTGTAGTAATTTTCATCTTGTTACTAAGCTTGCGGGCGACAAGCCTTGAGGATAACATCTCGAAGTTAAATGATAGTATTGCAAAATCTTCGTTTGGATTCAGATCTTTTAAACCTGTTTCCAATTGACCAAGAACTGCAGTTTTCCCGCTACCAGACATACCAGCAATAGTTGTGATAGTCTGCCACTCTATACCTCCCATAGATATGTTGTTAAACTTATTCCATGGGGTAGTAAGAGATTTGATCTCACCTTTTCTCCTACCATCAATGTAGCGCAAGGCTGCAGTAGATGATTGAGAAATATGGCGCCAAGGTAAAGCCTTGTGTTCCTCGCTCATATTAGATCTTCTCCGTAATTAGGTTGGTTAGTACTTGTTGGAATATCGAATTCCATGCCCTCATACATAGTCCAAGCTTCTTGGTTTATGTACGATGACATCATCTTCCAACGTGGGCGAAATTCACCAGACCAATTAGCACGCTTTCTATCTTCTTTCTCGTTATCTAGAGCTTTCATGATAGTCTCGTGCAGATCTGGACTTTTTGTAATAAGCGCAATATACTTTAGTTTATTACGCTTCTTGTCGTTGTGTAAAGGCCTGCCTTGATCCTTAATGGGATAGGCAACTACAAATTGATTCCAGCAATCCTCGCATCCTCTGACCGTAAATAAATCCAACGCTTTTTGACGGAGAGTAAGAGTCCTGTCGGGCATTATTTTCACAAAGCCACGATCTTGTAATTTAGTCTCGTCAATAGGTAGGATTTCTAGGTACTTAGTAAGCTGTTTAGCGTTCTCACTTTTAATAAGCAAGTATACGAATTCGCTCGGCGTCAATTTGTTGCCTTTCAACTTGGTTAAGTTTAAAGACACTTTCATTGCAGTTTAAATAATTATCTAGTTCCTCTTCAGTTAGGCACATCAGAGCATCATCTGATATACATCTCATTCCGTCATCACACTCTATACAATCAGTCATTTTCTTTAAAATTACCATCGCAGTCCCAGTGGTTTGAAATAAGGAGATATAAATATACGTCATTTGGGTTAATTTTACAACCAAATTCCATTCTAATTATATCAACCACTGCTTCAACTGGTAACGATTCTAGCTCCTGGTAATAGAACTTTAACACTTGATAAATATGCTGTATTTCAAATACATTTACCTCTTTACCGTTGTACAGACTGTTCTTCATATTATATTATTTAATATCCTAAAGGCGGGTAATCATTGTATGCATCATACGAATCTATACCGCTTTGGAAGTCTTGTTTGTACTCATCTAGTACATACTCTTTTGTAAAAGTATGTAATTTTGTATACTTTTCCAAAGCATTAGATGGGTGAGCAGACTTAAGTGCTTCAGTACATGCATTGTAAGCAGACCATAGTGTACGCCCTGTAAACACAGGGGATTCAAACCATTCTTTAGTTGATCTTGTAAGCTGAGGACTATTTAAAACTCCTTCATTTACAAACAACTGTCCAAAATAATCTGCTACTTGCTTATCGCTAAAAGGTATATCACTCATAAAAGATGCATCTTCTCTTGCTAGTTCATACCTGTTGTCTACATCCTCAAACAACTTTTGTATAAGTTTATCAAGATCTTCTTCTACATTCTGCGTATGTTTACGCATCTTAATAATATCACCTACAAACATTAGGTTAGAACACACAGTTACTTGTGCCCCACCACACACACCTACAGGTAATGTCTTGTCGTAAGAGTTACGGAATCCTATGGATTTAGTCATGCTATTGTTATCTCCGTCCCATACTAGTGAGCCAAACAACTGCTGTCCTCTTTGATTTACTTCATAGTTATGCTGTGAAGCTTCTCTTCCGTAATGTTGGTTACCAGCCTCAGTTATCTTTGTAACTAATTCCTGGTGACTTACTGGTACGTAAGTCTCTGTTTTCTCAGGCACTTTAATAAGGCCCAACTCGCTAAAATCTACTACTTTTGCCATTTTGTTATGTTATAATAAGGGTTTTTAAATGATTTTAAGTGTTTTGCAATGTGGTTAACGTTTACTGAAGGGTAGTTAAACCCAAACATCAACTCAAATGTGCTTTTTGTAACTAATCCTGTAGTATCCTTTCTCTTCTTTATTGCTTTTTTTTGTTTAGGTTCTAAAGGAACATAATCTGTGTATTTTTTACTTGGCATAATTTACTTGTTTTACTCGTTTAACATCTTTCTATAGTCTTTTAACTCTTGATCCATGTCTACTCCTGCAATCTCTAGGCATTCTTTCAAAGAATCTAGTTTGTGGAATAGATGGTCTTGGCAGCCACACTCTTCTTGATCTTTCTTCTCTAGATCGTAGTAAGATAGTACGACATGCACAAGTGCTTCAACGCCTTCTCTGTCAAGCTCGAGACTGTCTAACATCTCGTCCTCTCTTTCTGAGTCATCGTCATTCTTGTTTGCTGGGTGTAAGGGACTATCGTCCCACCAATCTTTACTCATCTTAAAATATGTATCTAATTGTGTTCCAAGGTATTATACGATCGTGTAGAGCTGTAAATGCATCTATGTACAAACTCTTCAAGTGTCGCGCATACCTTACGTTAGTACCTCCGAACTGAGATGTCTTCTCTTCCTGCACAGCGGGATTCCACAAATGTGGCTCTGCCTCGGGATGTCTTGTTAGATTTTCCTGATGCTTCTTCTCGTTGTGTGTTAGGAATATTACCTCAGCTAGCACCTTGTCTTTGTTACTCACATGTTTGTCGAGTAAATTAAACAAGTCTTCATAATCCTCTAGCCAGTTATCTTCTACAATGACTGGACTAAAGTTTACATGGACATCATAGCCTGCATCTATAAACTGATCAATAGCTTTGATTCTATCAATAATTTTAGATGTGTATGGCTCATGTATGTCAGACATGTACTGTGGCATCAAACTAAATCTGATGCGTATCTTACCTTCAGGGTTAAATAATAGTAGGCTACGATTTACATACTTGGTAGCAAGGCTGCCCATGGCAACCGGATGATCTCTGAAGAACTTAAAGATCCTTTCCCAATCATGATACTTAGCATGCAGTGCAAAGTCTTCGTTACAACTAATGTCGTAGGTAGTGTACTCTGCATGTGTCTGGTTGGGTTTGTCTACCGGTGTAAAATAAGAATGGTTGTTTATCTCTGTTAGTATGTCCCCAGTGTTTGTTGCAACTGATAAGCCGTCTGGCTTGTGTCGCTTCATGTAACAATAAGAACAATCGTATAAACAACCATAACCGAATGATGGTGATATAAAATCTGTGCTGCGTCCTGATGGTCTGATAGTAAAAGTCTTACGTTTTACTTTCTGTATCATACTACAACTTTGATCTAGATTTCATCTCGTCTTCTATTATGTAAATATATCCTTGTACGTTAGGGCCCTTATGGCCTTGCTGTCTAAGCTTAGTTAGATCCTCATAGGCTAACTTAAGTGTGAGATCATCTAGTACTTCTACTAGTTGTAGCACGCCTCGTCTTTCTAATCTATCCATAATTTAATCTTCAGTGTTATAAGATACAATACAGATGACTACCACTGCTAGTATAGTGGCTACAAATAAAACTAAATGCATCATTTTATGTTAAAAGGTTCTATTCTTTCGATTTTTGATAATATTGTTACAGAAACCCATTTATTAATAGCTTCACTGTAGTCGGTAAGTACATAAATTAAGTTATCTTCTGTATCTAAACAAATTTTACCTTTATCGCCTTCTGTTATGTAGCATTCTCCTAGAGTTTCGTCTCCATAGTATACCCACCATCCAGTTGCAAAAGAATTATCCTTTTTCTCTAAAGCAAAATACTCTTTACTTGTAATAATACGAGTTTTTTCCCACTTACTTCCAAGAGTTGTAAACTCGTGAGTAATCTCATTGTATTTGTGAGAAGAGTATCTACTTGATACGTAATAATCTTGTGCTTGTGCTATTCCAGAAAACAGCATAGCAGCAATTAAAAGGTGTTTCATAGTAATTTCTTTTTTAAAAGTTTATAAATTGATTTGTAAATAAGATAAAAAACTAAAAGTAATACAGGAGTTTCCCATCTCATAAGATTGTTGTACATAATAAACTCTACCATGTTTTGCCTCCCTTAACTTCTTCAATATCTCCCTCTATCATACGAATGCTGTTAGAGTTCTCATTAATAAGTTTAGATAACTGTTCTAGTTGCTTATCAATATTGTTAAGCTGTTGTTGTTGTAAACTAAGAAGTTCTATAACTCCTTCAAGTTTTTGTGTTTGGTTCATGCTAATCTGTGCCATGTTTAATGATTTTTTAATAAAGGTTTAACAATAGTTGATCTGTCTATCCATATATTTGCAATATGAATAGATTTACTAAATTTTTGTACGCAATGTTAATGATTGTGTTTTATGCAGTTGGAATTCTATTGCACTAGAGCTGTAGGGGGAAGATTCGAACT
>DNBZ01000131.1:0-241 GCA_003484585.1 Bacteroidota bacterium
AAATGCTCCGGCAGAGGCTCCTATGGCAAAACTCCACTTAGTAGGATCCCAAACTGAATCCGTAAATGTAAAGAATGGTTTCCCATTTGAAAAAGTGCCAGTTTGAAAAACGATGAGATACCCTGACCAATAAAAAATCAATTGGGGATTTGCGATAGCTAATAGAAAACCCTTACTAAAATTAGCCAGAGCTCCTGTTTGTATGACATTCTGAGCTTTTATTTCCTGCTTCTTTTTGAGC
>DNBZ01000131.1:287-866 GCA_003484585.1 Bacteroidota bacterium
CCATTTTATAGCCTTCTAGTATGGCTATATATGAAGTGCCAAAAATGGCTATAAGGGTATAAGGTATCTCTGGCAATACGCCACCAAAGGCTAGCCATAAAGCTGATTTCTCCGAACGATTGATAGCTGTATCTATAACTGCTGCATTTACCAAACCCAAAAATACCGATCCGATAAAACTAAAAAATACCGCTACTCCAAATGCTACGACAACCTCCAAGACTCCAAAAATTGTTCAAAAAAAATTGATAACCTAATAGTACAGCTCCAAGTTACTATGATTAATCTTGTAGCACTATATGGAGAATATAATATTAGAAGGTAAAGTAGTGCAATTACTAGAGCCGCAAGAAGGAACAAGCACTCGTGGAGCGTGGAAAAAACAAGATTTTGTTATAGAAACAAATGAAAATTACCCAAAGAAAATATGTATCACAGGTTTTCAAGATATAGCTGATAAAGTAGCAGAATTGAATGCAGGTGATGATGTGAAGGTTTCTATAAATATAGAGAGTAGAGAATATAACTCTAGATGGTACACAGACGTAAAAGCGTGGCGTATAGAAAAAGGAAGTGCCG
>DNBZ01000131.1:973-4867 GCA_003484585.1 Bacteroidota bacterium
TCGTTCATACTTCTATAAAGTTTGACGCATCAAGACCGAATTTCCTATTGTATTAACTGCACAAAAACGTGTAGAATACGCTGTAGTCTTCGCGTAGTAAAGCTTCTGTTCTCGTTTTTAAGGCTACTGTGTACTTCTTATGCCTGACTCTTATCTTTTGTAGCTGCATACGTTTACGTTCTGCTAGATCAGAGGTATACTTCTTACTCCTAGTGTCACAGTTTCGTTTTACTTCTCTGCCTATATTACTCTTATGCACACCTACTGCATCTGCTATGGCTGTTTTAGAATAGCCCTGCTTCAACATCACTTAGATGGTGTACCTTTGTTCTTCGGTTATTTGTTTACTCATTTTTACAACTTTTGCTAAGAAGTAAAGGTAGTAAATATTGCCGCAGAGGATTAGGGGCTAGCCCCTAATCCTCTATTTCGTTCTTACTCCTTTTACCTCAATGTAAAGTTGCGTTTATGACTTGAATTCAAGAAGTTCTATATACCTTCAACCTCTGATTTGGGTAAATTAAGCTACCTTTTATACCATTCCATTGTTTCAATTGACTAACGGAACAATTCATCTTTCTCGCAATAACTCCTAATGACTCTCCTCTTCTAACTGTATAGTATCTTGGTGTAGGTCTTCTTGCTTCTTCTAGTTTTCTTTCCTCTTCTTTTATTACAGAGAGTGCTACTATTTGCTCTTCATTCTCATAAAATAGATAGGATACATCGTAAGGCAAGTTTAGCTCGTATCCATCTCCTTTGTAGGGTATTTCTGCCACTTTCAACTCAGGATTATACTGTAATAACAAGGCTTTTTTTACACCTACCATCTCTGCTATCACCTCAAAATTAAGCCCTTCTTTACAATACACTTTTTGATACTGAAAAAGAGGGTTGTCATAAGGAGATGGTACTATACCGTACTCATCATAAAAGTTCATCATATAGGTCATAGCGATAAACTTGGGTACGTAGTTCTGCGTCTCACGAGGCAAATACTTATAAATTCCCCAAAAGTCGCTTTTACCGCTCAGTCGCATAGCCTTTCTTACATTACCAGGTCCACAATTATAGGATGCTAAAGCTACTAACCAGTCCCCATATTGGTCGTGCATTTGGTTTAAATAAATACATGCAGCTCTCGTGCTTTTTTCTAAAGATCTACGCTCATCTATCTTACTATTTATCTCTAAGTCAAATATTTTACCTGTAGCTGGCATAAACTGCCACGCTCCTACAGCTCCACATCTACTCCTAGCATATGGATTTAAACCAGATTCTATAATAGACAGATACTTTATCTCAAGAGGCATATTGTACTCGCTTAAAATCTCTTCGTATAACGGAAAGAAGTATTGCGACTTAGTCACCATCTCCTTAAGCTTAGTCTGCCAGCGTGTACCAAAGTAGTCAATTTGTGTTTTTACTAGAGGGTTATAATCCATCGAAACCTGAAAATCACGCGTACTAACGTGGGATCTAAATAAGTCTTCGTCTACTGGTATTTTATTATACTCAAAATGTGTTAAGTCATACGATAAGTAGATGGCATTATCGCAGTTTTCTAATTCTACAACTTCTTCTATGTCTGCTAAATCATTTACACTGTATATAGAATCAGCTACTAAAGATGTAGAGTCACTATACACTGTAGTAGATAATGAATCATTTTCCCCAGCTAGGGTGCACAATGGCAATGCTGCTAATAACGAGATAATTAAGTACTTATTCATATTCTACAAAGTAAGGAAGATACCATTGTTATTTGTTTTGTGCTTTACCAACATTAGTATTTAGTGTTCAATATTATATAAAATATCGTGTATATTGCATACTGTTATATAGAATATGGGTACACTTTCTAATCCGTCATTTGGAGACTTAGCCAGAGAGGCTAGTTTACAACCTCAAGAAAAGCTATTTGCTATCAAAAAAAATAATAATTCCTTGTCAATTGGTATCCCAAAAGAAATTACTTTCCAAGAACATAGAGTACCTCTAACTCCCATGGCTGTTCAACTTTTAGTAGAGCAAGGCCATCAAGTGAAAATAGAAACTGGCTGTGGAGATAAAGCTAATTTTGATGATTTGCAATACAGCAGTGTAGGTGCAGAGATAGTGTCTGATGCCAAAAGTGCCTATGAATGTGATTTACTTCTTAAAATAGCACCCCCTACTGAGGAAGAGGTGGAGTACATGAAGCCAAATCAAATATTGATTAGTTCTATTCAAATGGTGCGTACTAAAGAAGTAGTTTTTAAAAAGATGCTTTCTAAAAACATCACAGCAATTGCTTATGAATTTATTCGAGACGATGAGGGCTCATTGCCCATAATTCGCAGTATGAGCGAGATAGCTGGGCGAGCATCTATACTTATAGCTACAGAGTACCTGAGCAATTATAACTCAGGCAAAGGCGAACTATTTGGTGGTATTCCAGGCATACAGCCTACACAACTGGTAGTGATAGGAGCTGGAGCTGTAGGAGAATATGCTGTGAGGGCTGCTTTGGGCCTAGGAGCATCAGTAAAAGTATTTGACAATAGTTTAGAAAAGCTTCGTAGATTAGAAAAGAGTCTAGGCTCTAGAGTGCATTCTAGCACCATTATACCTAAGATATTAGCAAAAGCCCTATCAGAATGTGATGTAGCTATTGGTGCATTACGTAGTCCTATAGGTCTTAGCCCCTGTGTGGTAACAGAAAGTATGGTAGCAGAAATGCGTCCTAAGTCTATTATCGTAGATATAAGCATAGACCAAGGAGGCTGTTTCGAAACTTCAGAGGCTACCAATCACAAAATGCCCGTTTTTGAAAAACATGGAGTCTTACACTATTGCGTTCCTAATATTCCATCTAGGTACTCTAGAACTGCAAGCTATGCACTTAGCAACATATTCACTCCATTGCTTATGCAAATAGCCGATGATGGAGGTATAGAAGAATGTCTGAGAAATCACGAAGGGTTACGCCAAGGTACTTATATCTATAAAGGTAAACTTACCAATCAGATTCTATCGGAACGATTTAATATCCCAAGCAGAGAAATAGAGTTTTTACTCGCCGGCCTTAAATAAAAAAAAGGCCGATAAATCGACCTTCGGGGGTCATCAAAAGATCTGTCAAAACATTAAGATGATATTATAAATATTTTATTATTCTGTACAATACTCCTTCATTGCAACAAAAGCCTGTGAGTATTCAAACTGCTTAGCCTTTTCTAAATCTGAACAAGCTGACTTCTTAGCATATACGTTTTCTTGTATTAGTGCGATATTGTGTTTTTTCTTGTTTTCTCCTTTAATTAAATTCACATCATTAAACGTAGCTAAAGCTCTGTAATAGTATCCTTCACCATCCATAGGACTAAGTGTAACAGCTAGTGTAAAATCGCTCTTTGCATCTTGGTTTTCATCCAATTGAACAAAGCAAATTCCTCTATTAATTAATGCTTTATAATACTTAGGATTAAGCTCTAAAACTTTGTCAAAATCAAGCTTAGCATTCTTATACTCTCCTAGTTTCACTAAGGATGTACCCCTGTTATAGAATGCCTTAGAATCTGTTGGTTCAAGCTCTATTACTTTATTATAATCCTCAATAGCACTTTTATCATCACCCAATAAAGCTTTTACCATACCTCTGTTTTGGAAATACTTTTTGTCTGTAGGATCAACTTCTATGGCAAGGTCATAAGCAATAAGAGCGTCAGTATTTCTTGCTAATGTTTTTAAAGTATTTCCCTTATTCTAATGAGCATTTGCTATTGTAGGGTCTAATGCGATAGCTTGATCATTGTCACTTAAAGCATTATCAAATTGTTCTATTCTAAAATAGAAAACTCCTCTGTTGCTATAAAGTACTGCAGAATTTTGACTTAGGTCGATTGCACGTGT
>DNBZ01000122.1 GCA_003484585.1 Bacteroidota bacterium
TACGGGGTCCGAGCTTAGTGTTATGGTGTCTTTATAGCTACATTTACCATACGATACTTCTGCTATGTATATGCCTACTTGGTCTACTGTAATGCTGCTTCCAGTTTGGCCATCGCTCCAGGTTACGGATAAGGCATCTGGGGTTTTAGTGTCTAATACCTGAATGAAATCATTGCAGAATATTATATCTTCACCTAGCTCAAAAGATTTAGACGATCGAATTCGAACGTTGTACTTGTACTCGTCATTACAAATATCGGATGTTACTGTTAGCGTTATAGTATAGTCTCCATTGCCAGGATAAATGTACTCTACGGGTACCGCTTTGTCATAAGTGGTAAGTGTATCGTCGGTGGTAGTAGGGTCCCCAAAATCCCAAAAGAAAGTAGCTTTCAGTCCGGGTTTTACAATGCTCGTATTTATTACTTTCACAGTATCGCCACACTCAAAAGAGTATGCTCCATCTACTGTCGTTCCGTTAGGTATGGTGTAATTAGCCAAAATATCAAATTGGCAATTGATCACACTTATTTGGTAGTCTCTACTTGTCTGGCCTATGAGTGTACCATTTCTATACTCTTTAACAGTAATGCCAATGCTAAACTCGCCTACTTGGCTTGGAGTCACTGTCATTTCTCCAGTCCTAGAATTAATATTTAATGAGGGCGACCCTGGAATTTGATTTTGTACATTGAATGAGTTTTTCCAAATAGCTGTTCTAAAAGGAGGTGCCTCATACTCAGACTGCTCATCTGGCCGTCTTCTATTTGCAGGATTATCTGCTCCCCCTAGATATGGAGTACTGAGACCGTATACTAGTGAATCTCCGTCTAGGTCCACTGCTGTAAGGTCTATACTTAACGGGGCATCTACGCAGATGTAAATGGGTAGAATATCTGTAAAATAGGGGCTGCTGTTAGTGGTAGATTCTGGAGGTATTTTGGTCCAGGCAGTAAATCCTGAGCCGCCAGGATTATTGATATTGTCAATTTTATTATTTCTACAGCACCTCTGCCAGCTAAGTATTACTCCATTATTGCCGGGATTAATAACGCGAATAGTAGAATATACAGAAGCCGTAACACATACATTGCCTGGGTTTTTTACACAATTGTAACTTGTGTTCTCTCTTATATTCTTAGAGGATGTTTTTGACATTTCAAAATCTCCCATGTAATTACTTGTTGCAGCATTCCATTGAGAGATTATAATTTGGTCATCCGATTCTATAGCCCCTTCGTCTCCATTTTGACAATCAAAAAACAGTTGTACAGTAATTCTGTATCGATTTTGATTTGCGTCTAACAATGTATAGACAATCTCTCCCCCAACTATGTGTGTTGCGTTCACACTGAAGAATGTAACGATCAATAATGCTATGGAGAGTGTTTTTCTGATAGTTTTTTCCTTTATGTAATCCTTAGTATTAAAAATTAAATACCCTTGCTATATTAAATCCAAATCTCACATCACCATCTAGCCATTTTGCCTTAGTATCCGTGATAAACGCTTTTTCAAAAGGTCCGCTAGAATTAGTAAAAAACAATTGAAAAACATGTCCGCCAGTCTCTATATCAAAACCAACAGAAAGAACATTGGTTTTGTTTTCTTCTAGTTGGTCAGGTAAGGTGTAGTAATATTCTAGATTTAGGGTAGTCCTATTTGTTAGCTTCTGTCGTACGCCTATTCCTAGTGCTAATATATCATTTTTTAAGTTAGCAGAGTCTATCAAGTTTTTATGTACTAGTGTAGGACTTAGTTGTACACTTAGTCCTTCTGTAAATTTGCGAGCGATCAGTAGCTGGTGCGTATAATGTAGCCTGCTAGAAAAATAGTTTTCTCTATCGGGATTGGTCCATTTTAGAGTAGTGACTCCCATATGGCTAATCCAAGCTGCAGTTATAGGCATATTTTTAACTCCGGAACTTTGTTTGAGAAACTTATATTTCACAAACCCATCGTAGGTTTTGTCTACGGTACTTCTCCCTATGCCTACATTTAGATTGTCGGTAATACCATAGTCGCCACCTATACGCATGGTAGCTTGGTCTAGACCAAATAGGTCGTAAGGACCGCCACTTAAAAAACCAAAGCGATGCGAGATCTTGAAGTCAAATTCTTTTTTAGCTACAGTTTCTATACTATGACCATTTACCACTCTATTGGTTTTGAAAGTAGCAAACGTATATTCAGTCACTGGTTCTTCCATGTCATCGTCTAGTAGATCTAGATCCTGAGCATATACTAGGGGTGCATAAGCAATGATAAAAAATATGAGAATACGCTGGAGCATCTAAATATATACGGTTTTGATATAAGACAAACAGACCTTTGAGGGTATTCCCAAAGGTCTGATAATTAATTATTTAGTGAGCGTGACGATAGTCTGCATCTACTGTTATTTTTATTTCTCGGGAGATTTTGCCAGAAACGGTTTTAGGTATATCAATATTATAATCTTCAGGATTTATAGTGAAAGTAGCTTTGGTGTTTACTACACCACCTTTCACGGTGAATGTACCTACTGTAGAGACATCTTTAGTTACATCTTTGATGGTTAGCTTGCCAGATACTTTAGATGTATATATGCCGTCTACGGTAGTTTTTACAGCAGCCATATTTTCTATAGTCCCGCTAAAAGTGGATTTAGGAAATTTAGTGCTTTCCATATAGTTTTCATTGAAATGCTCTTGCATCAAAGCCTTAGGAAATTCAAAGTCTTTGATCAAAGCACTAAACTGTATTTTGCCACTTGTGGCATCAAAGGCAGTTTTT
>DNBZ01000196.1 GCA_003484585.1 Bacteroidota bacterium
TAGAGGTTGGTAATACTTTGGAAACTTTCAAGGCTTCTACAGATTTGGTTGCAGCTAGTAATAAGAGAATGATGGAAGCTGCAAAACCTACAGGAGTATACTCGGGTGAAATTACGGAACTAGGTACTGTCATTTCTGCTTTAAAAGACGAGATGGACAACCCAGAAGTAGTTGCACGATATGCACAAATATTCAAAAACTTCGGTGTAGAACAAGGAGACTTAGAGTCATTACGGGCACTGAAAAAAGAGCTTACAGAGTTAAATCATTTAGCAGTAAATGCTGGTGTACAAGCCTCTGGGGAGAAACTACAGGCTTTCAGTGACGAAAAAGCAGGTGGAACAACCAAGGAGTTACTAGGAAAAGAAAGAAGTAGGTCCGTGGATAGAATGAACAATGCTCAAAGAAACTTAGATGCAGGCCAACTGACTGGAATGAGCGACTCCGAAAAAGCAGGCTACAATACTACTATAAATAATGAATTATTAAATCAAGGAAAGCTCGATAGCCAGATGTCGGCAGACAGAGTCTCAGAAGCCACTAGACTAGGCGGAGCGGGGTTCGGGGCAGCTACGCAAGTAGGAGAGACTGCAGCGAATATCGGAGGCACGTTGGACGATCCAGAGGTAGCAAAATCAGCTAAAATTAAACTGATGTCTGACGCTATATCTCCTATGACAGAGCAGTTAAAGTCTATGGGCCCAGAAGGCGAAGCCATGGGTATGGCAATAGAAGGAGCCGCACTCTTAGGTGAGACTTTAACTAGTGCATTTGAAGGTGGAAAGATGTCAGCAAAAGACGGTCTTGCGGCTACTGCGGCAGCACTTAGTGCCGTTAGTGGTATAATGAAAGCTCAGACCAAAATGCGAGTTGCAGGAATAGATAAAGAGATAAATGCAGAGAAACAAAGAGATGGCAAGTCTAAAGAAAGTCTAGAGAAGATTAAAAAACTCGAAAAGAAAAAAGACGATATGAAACGCAAAGCTTTCGAGAAAGAAAAGAAAATGAAAATAGCGCAGACTATAATAAGTACAGTTCAAGCAGTTATGAGTGTAATGAGTCTGCCTACTTCTGTCAATTTTGTCATGGCAGGGCTTGTTGGAGCTATGGGTGCGATGCAAATTGCTGCAATTAGAAAACAAACCTACGATGGTGGTGGTGGTGGTGCAGCTGCCTCGGCCGCTAAAAAACCAAGCTCTGTATCTATGGGAGAGCGCGGAGGAAGCGTAGATCTAGCTAACTCATCTTCAGGAGCTGTAGGAGAATTAGGCTATGCTAGAGGTAAGGACGGTGTTGGAGGCATTAATAACTTTAAGCCTGCTTTCACTGGGGCGCGGTATAGAGCATCGGGAGGCAGCGCAGGCTATATAGTAGGCGAGCAAGGTCCCGAGTTATTTATGCCAGACACTCCCGGAAATATAGTATCTGCAGGAGACACAGCAGCTGGAGGAGGTAGCTCTAATGTAAATATTAGTATCTCTGCTATAGATGCGGCAGGCGTAGAAGACGTACTACAAGCACAGAGAGCAAACATAATAGGTATGATCAGAGAATCAGCAAATCAAGTAGGTGAAACATTCTTAGAAAATGTTGACACTATAAGCGAAGGAGCAAGATACTAATGGCAGTTTTTAGCAGTTATCAAAACACTTTACCAGATCCCAACAACGGGGTCTCGGCTAGTGGTAGTGCGGGTACTGGTGATGCAGGCTACGTGGCAGGACCTGGGTACTCTTCTGTGTCTTTAAAATCGGTCTTTCCGTCTCAAACTACTCGTACCAACTCTGGTAGTGTTATTGTTCGTAACATAGCAGGGCATAAATGGGATATCAATATAAGCTATAACCCACTTCTTAGAGCTCAATTTGAGCCTATGTATGCTTTTTTGCTTCAAAAGAAGGGTTCTGTATCCCACTTTTTTGTATCACTACCTCAATATAAGCAGTCACAAAATGCCGCTTGGAATACTTACTTAACTACTGGTAACTCTGGAGGAGTGCAGACTGTAAAACCTTCTGCAAATGTTCTAGCAGGGGCAGATAAGTTTATATTTACTAATAATGGAGGAACAGCATTTAATTCTTCTAGTATGGCAAGCGGGAAACCTGGAGTAGGCGACTTATTCAATATTGTAGACTCTAATGACACCAATCACAGCAAGGTATATATGATCACTAGAGTGTCAACAAGAGTAGACTACTTAAGTGGTAGCCAGCCAGACGCCGATGAATTTGGAATAGAGTTTACTCCTCCACTAAGAAAAGCGGTAAATGCAGCAACAAGCACTGTAAATTTTACAGACGTAAAGTTTAGAGTAATTAATAAAGGAAAAGATATAAGTTATAGCTTAGACGTAAACAATCTATATAAGCTATCGCTAAACGTAGAGGAGGCTCAACCGTAATGGCAACAGAAAACCTAAGAGATTTAACGGACTTACTAAAAGCAGCATTAATAGAAAATGTTGCTTTTAGCTATGCACACCTTGTAAAATTTGAAAGACCAAAAAGAGCCTCACAATTTTTAGGAGAGTCTAGTAATCAAGCAAAAGACTATGCTTATATTACAGATGCTTCGTATGATATACTATTTGATGATGGGTCTGGAAATGGGGCACAAGTATATAGAGCAAACAAGTTATTAAAGCTAAGTAATGCTAATGAAACTGTAAAAGCAAAAGCTTCAACAATGTCCCTAGTTTTGGACTCGTCTACCTTAGATTCTAAAGCTATAACTCCTACTATAAATGTTGCATCCGGAATATCCTCTGGTAACCAGGGTCAGCTAACCTCTTCAGACACTAATTTTGTAGAGGAAGGATTTAGGGAAGGAGACAAAGTCTCTTTAAATCTCAGTACTACGTCGTATGAGATGCGTATAGAAACATTTACCAATGATGGCAAAGGTTTCATACTTACAAATATCATGGGTTCGGGACTAGCCGTACCTAGCATAAATAATGTGCAGTATGACAGTCTTTCTCTAGTATCTGAAGAACTAACTGCTTTGATTACTAATAAGGTAGCTACTACATATACTAGCTACATAAATAGAGACATAGAGGTAGTAAAAATATTTACAGCGGTAGAAGATGTAAGTCTAGATGTAAATAAAGATGGAACAGATGAAACAGTAGTACTTGCTGGCGGTAATTTAGGAAACTATTTGATGTTCAAAGGCATTATATCAAATGCTAACATCACAGACGGCCCTAGTCGTTCCGAGATAACATGGGTAGCGTCTAGCCATTGGGCAGATTTTAATAGGGTACAAGGAAGACGAACAGAAGATACATCACACAGAGCTTTAGACTCTGACGGTCTCCCAAATAGAGAGGCTACAGTTACTCCTGCCTACGCAGATGATTTAGG
>DNBZ01000297.1 GCA_003484585.1 Bacteroidota bacterium
AAAATTTTAAAGTCCAATTAAAATCATTTGATGAAATATTTGATAGAAAACTACAGAAAACACCGTATAAAATTTATTGCTAATTCTAGCCTACGTACGAGTCCCGATAGCTATCGGGACTCGTTGATTTTCTATTCGGTTCGTATTTACTAAATTTATTACTTTACCTTGAAACAAATCATACACAAACACATTATGGCTAATTAAAAATGAAGCACAAAATAACAATTTTGATTCTGATAATATCGAATTTCTCTTTTGGACAGACAGAAAACCATAAAGAAAAATTTAGACAATTAGAGCCTGATATTTGGTTAGGTACTTGGGATAAAGAAAATTCTAGTAAATCAATAAAAGTTGACACTTTAAGTTATGATGACATCCCTAAAACAATTGATTTTAGAGGAACTGTTGTTGAAGCTCTCAAATGGACTGATTCCAACGGTGAGAATATTTTAATTCAAACTGTAACAGGACATTTCACTTGGAAAGACTATGATAAAGATTCATCCGACTACATGCTTCAAGACAAATCTGAATTATACGCATACCTGTTTCAAAAAAACAATTCTAATAGCGATTATAAACGAAAATGGAGAATTTACGACTATACCGAATGTTTTGGTGTTGATTGGTTTACAGGATTTACACCAAAAGCGACTACAATTACAGATTTAAATACTGATGGTGTAACGGAAGTAACAATGCCATATGTTTCAATTTGTCGTGGTGGAATGGATCCTGGAACTTTGAAAATAATAATGTACGAAGGAAGTACCAAATATGCGTTAAGAGGTTCTACTATGCTTATGTGCGAAAGCGAAAATCCGTATGGCGGAGAATTTGCCGAAAGTGAAAACTTAAAAGCGAACCCAACATTTAAGAATTTTCTAATAAAACATTGGAATAGAAATAAATGTGAAAACTAAAAACATGAGTCAATTCAATTGTTTTTGTACCTTTATACATAGAAATACGATTATCCTATATGCTTTATAAAATATTTAGATGGCTTTTTCACTTGACTACAAAAGCCTATTTCCGATCTATATACCTACAAGGGAAAGATCAGATACCACCAAATGGTAAACCAGTAATTTTTGCGGCAAACCACCCCAGCTCATTTATGGATCCCATATTGCTTGCCGTACACCTAAAAAGAGCATTGTATTTTTTAGTACGAGGAGATGTGTTTAAAAACAAATTCGCAAGTCTCCTTTTTGATAAGCTACACATGATTCCAGTGTACAAACCGGATCTGTCTCCAGGCCAAACTCATAAAAACGAAATGATTTTTGAAAAATGTCACGCACATCTTGGACGTAATAGTAATGTGATGATTTTTCCTGAAGGCACCAGTAAAACTGAGCGACGACTACGACCCATAAAAACAGGTGTCGCTAGAATAGCGTTAGGAGCTGAGGCCAAACATAACTTTGAGCTAGACTTAACTATTTTACCCATTGGCTTAAATTATTCCAATCCACATTATTTCAAAAGTGATGTATTCGTCAATATAGGCGAGCCTATACGAGTAAGTGAGTACAAGGACATATATATCAAAGATCCTAGGGAAGCCGTATTGCAACTAACAGAACGTGTAAAAACGGAGCTTGAAAAACGTATTGTAATAATAGAAGATGAGCAACTCGAAAAGTTAATTCAACAAATAGAAATTCTTTATAGAAGTAAACTAAGAGACGAAAGTAAACTGGAAGGAAAAGCAATACAAGATTTTTACTTATCTCAAGATATTGTGAAGGCAGTGGAATACTACGCTAAAAACAAACCAGAATTACTGAAAGATTTTGAGCAAAAAATCACCTACTATCTAAAAGAGTTAAAAGGCTTAAAGATAAGAGATACACAAATAAGAACGTCTTCCGTATCCTTCAAATTCCTTTGGACGCTGCTTTATTTCACAATTGGGTTCCCTGTGTTTTTATATGGCTTCATTACAAATGTGATTCCCTTTAAACTAGCTGAGTTCATCTCAGGAAAAATCCTAATCAGAGAAGATTTTGTAGGATCCATAAAAATAGCCGTAGGTATGTTAGTCTTTATACTAATCTACGGTATAGAAGCCACTCTATTTGGCACTTTCACAAATGTCTTATGGGGCATTCTATTTTGTATTAGTCTATATCCAGCAGGTTTATTCACCATGGACTATTTCAAAACCTACTATAAAGTACAAGGCACTATTAAATACATGAGACTATTTATGCAAAAAAGTAACTTAGTCACTAATCTAAAGACAACACGGCAGGAGTTAGTAGATGAGCTTGAGAACAGGAAAAAAGAATTTTTAGACCAACGGGAAGTATGACACTTCTATTTGCAATAAGACCCTAATTTTCTCTACAACAAAAGACAAGCACGCTTCGCTCCTATAGTAAACGATAACAAATGAATAAATTTCCCTAAGCATTTGCAAATGTTTAGGCACCTTTTCTTATCACTATTTTAGCGTATTTTTGGAATGTAAATATATTAGATTGCAAGCTTAATCCGTATATAAAAAAATGCAGGTGTAGTTCTAAAATAAAGGTCGTTGCACGTTTGCTACATCTTATTATCCTTCGGAAAATCCTCGCACGCTAACGCATAACTTGCCATATACTAACGTAACCAAATCACAAGATATAAAACATGAAAATTCAAGAATTATATTCCAAGCAGCAAGTATTCTTCAACTCGAATGAAACGAAGAATATTAGTTTTAGAATTGAGCAATTAAAGAAATTTAGAAAAATATTGGAAGAGAATGAAAGCGAACTTTATGCTGCAATATTTGAAGATTTTGGAAAGTCAGAATTTGAAACCTTTGAGTCTGAACTTTCTTTATTGTATCACGAAATAAATATTTTCGTCAAAAACATACAAAGGTGGAGCAGGCGAAAGAAAGTATCTACGGGATTAATCAATTTCCCAGCTAAAAGTTATATCATACCCGAACCACTTGGAGTAACTTTAGTTATCGGAGCGTGGAACTATCCTTATCAACTTTCTATGCTTCCAGCTATAACATCTATAGCCGCAGGTAACACAGTAATCATAAAGCCGAGTGAGCTGACTTCTAAAACATCAGCGATAATGGCTAAAATTATCAATACTAATTTTCCTTCTAATTTCTTGCACGTAGTAGAGGGAGGCATACCCGTAACTAAAGAACTATTGACTCACCGATTTGATAAGATATTTTTCACTGGCAGTATCCCCGTTGGCAAGATTATATATCAAGCAGCCGCAAAGCACCTTACTCCCGTCACACTTGAGCTCGGTGGCAAAAGTCCTACTTTTGTACTAGCAGATTGTGATATTAACGTAACAGCAAAAAGAATAGTCTGGGCCAAATTTCTGAATGCTGGACAGACCTGTGTGGCTCCTGACTATATTTTAGTGGACCAATCAATAGAGACAAAATTCTTAGAAGCATTAAGGTCTAACATAAAGGAGTTTTATACAGTCGCTGGGGATACATCCGATAACTATGTACAAATAATAAATACTGCAAATTTTGATCGATTACAAAAACTGCTGGATCCCAATAAGATATATTGTGGCGGCGAAATAGATAGAGAAAGACGATTTATAAGTCCAACGATTTTACAAAATATTTCATTTGATGATGAAATAATGCAGGATGAAATTTTCGGGCCTATTCTTCCCGTTGTATCCTATTCAGATTTAGATGAGGCTATACAGCACGTAAAAGCAAGACCCAAACCTCTAGCGTGCTACGTTTATTCTAAGAATAGAAAAACAATAGCAAAAGTGCTCAAAGAAGTGTCCTTTGGCGGGGGTGCAGTAAATGAAAGTGTAATGCATTTTGCGAATAGTAACCTTCCATTTGGCGGTGTAGGCTTAAGCGGAATGGGAAGCTACCATGGGAAATCTGGCTTTGACACCTTTTCTCATTTCAAGAGTATCCTAGATAAACCATTTTGGTTTGAAGCCAATATTAAATATTCTCCATACTCAAAAAACAAGTTAAAAATAATAAAATGGCTTTTCAAGTAAGCTAGGGTTAATTAACATTGTATACAAAGCGATATGGCCGATAATCTTGGAACAGAAAAAATGGAGTACGACTATATTATAATTGGCAGTGGTTTTGGTGGTTCGGTGAGTGCTCTTAGATTATCTAAAAAAGGATATTCTGTTTTGGTGATCGAAAAAGGAAAATGGTACAAGGCTGAGGATTTTCCTAAGACCAATTGGAATTTCAGAAAATGGCTGTGGTTGCCTAGTTTACGATTCTTCGGTATTATGAAATTAACCATCTTTAAGCATGTCGCAGTACTATCTGGTACAGGTGTAGGTGGGGGCTCGCTCGTATATGCCAATACATTACCTATTCCTAAAGCCACGTTTTTCGAAACAGGTAGCTGGAGTGCACTACTCGACTGGGAAACCGAACTAGCTCCCTATTATAAGGAAGCTTTAAGAATGCTCGGTGCTACAAAAAATCCTAAGTTGTTTGACGGAGATTTAGGACTGAAAAAAGTTGCACAAAAATTGGGTATGGAAGACAAATTTGACGCTACTAATGTTGCCGTATATTTTGGAGAAGAAAATGTAACCAAAAAGGATCCATATTTTGAGGGTATGGGCCCAGAAAGAACTGGATGCAACTATTGTGGTGCGTGCATGACAGGATGTAGAAATAATTCTAAAAACACATTAGACAAAAACTACCTGTATCTAGCTCAAAAATATGGAGCGGAAATACTCGCCGAAAATGAAGTGTATGATGTCCGCCCAATAAACGGTAAAGATGTAGCTAGTGGCTACGAAGTAGGGATAAAAACCAGCACAAAATTATTTGCCAAGAAGAGAAAAATAACAAGCAAAGGTGTGATTTTTTCTGGCGGTGTATTAGGCAGTATAAAGCTACTCCTAAAGTTAAGAGCTACCTCGCTGCCCAACATATCTGATAGACTAGGACAAGATATAAGAACTAACAACGAAACTCTGGTAAGCGTATCTAGCCTAGACAAAGACAAAAATTACTCTAAAGGTGTCGCGATAGGAAGCATTTTAGATACGGATGAAAATAGTCATCTAGAAATATGCAGATATTCTGAGGGATCTAATGCCTGGAAGCTAATACATCTACCGTATGTTACAGGCAAGACTATTTTCATTAGACTAGGAAAGGTACTAGTTTCTTTAATAAAATCACCCATCGACTATTTCAAAATCTATTTTATGAATAGTTGGGCAAAGCAAACGGTAGTACTCCTCTTTATGCAAACTCTGGATAGCACGCTGAGATTCAAGAGAAATATTTTCGGATCTATAAGTTCTACCGTTAGTACGGGTAAAAAGCCGACTCCTTTTGTTCCTGAATCAGTTCAATTGATAAAAGAATATAGTGCCGCCGTAAATGGTGTGAGCACCTCATTTGCACTAGAAACTTTAGCTGGCATTCCATCCACAGCACACATTTTGGGAGGTGCAGTAATGGGAGCAGATTCTTCAGAAGGTGTGATTGATAAGAACAATAAAATTTTCGGTTATGAGAATCTTTATATTATTGATGGTTCTATGATTTCTGCAAATCCTGGAGTAAATCCATCTCTATCAATAACGGCTATTGCAGAGAGAGCTATGGACCAAATACATACTAAAACAAATAGTTTAGGCTGATCAGCACCAATTGAAATACTTTTGAAAATTATTAATTTACGTACACCAATGTTAAAATTACTAAGAAATATAACACTCCTTTTTTGTCTATTTTTATTAGCCAGTTGTGCTTCTGAAAAAGTAAGTAATATTTTTTATCTTGAAAGCTCTGTAGCTTTAGTAGAAGCCTCACCAAAACTAGACATCTATCTACCTAAGAAATCAGAAAATAATCCTGTAGTTATTTTTATTCACGGAGGATATTGGGAAGAAGGAAACAAAGGTATGTATGGATTTTTGGGTCGTGGTCTGGCTAAGAAAGGGATAACTACCGTAATCCCAAATTATACGCTAAGCCCGAATGGCAGTTACCATACGATGGCAGAGGAAGTGGCAGCAGCCGTACAATGGACGCACGATAGTGTCGCAAAATACAACGGGAATCCTGAGCAGATATTTCTAATGGGACACTCTGCAGGCGGTCACTTGATAGCTCTGGTAGGTACTAATCCTAAGTACCTGGAAACCAAGGATATGGTAAAGGGTATAATTCTGAATGATGCCGCAGCATTAGATATGAATTCTTATTTACAAGAAAATCCACCAACCAAAAATCATAACTATGATGTTACTTGGACCCAAGACCCAACTAACTGGAAAGATGCTTCTCCTATTTATTTTTTATCTGAAAAAGTGCCACCGATGTTAATCTATGTGGGCACCAAAACATACCCTTCTATTATTTCTCAAAACAAAGATTTTGTGGAAGAACTGAAGAAGTATCAACCCACCGCAGAGATAAATTATCTAACTAAGAAGCACGTACCCATGATGAGCCAATACATCTATCCTTGGAATAAGCATTATAAAGAAATTATTGCGTTTATAGAACGGAATAAATAAACAAAACCTGCTTGCCAATTGTTACAAAATCATAGAATAACAGTTTTTAAAAGACGCTTAAAATACACAATCAGATTTCATAACAACTCAAAGTAAGATGAACAGAGTCCAATATTTAGAAGGAGAAATAGCCGATTTACGAACCCAATTACAAAAGCACAAGCTCTATGAGAATTTAAAAAGCATTGAGGACATCAAAATCTTTATGGAAAATCACGTATTTGCCGTTTGGGATTTCATGTCACTGCTCAAGAGTCTTCAAACAACACTCACAAACGTTCAAGTACCATGGACTCCATCAGCTAACCCAACTTTAGCTAGGTTTATAAATGAAATAGTACACGGAGAAGAAAGTGATCTTAATGAACTAGGAGAACCCAAAAGTCATTTTGAAATGTACTTAGATGCAATGCGTCAAGTAAATGCTAGTACAAAAGCTATGGATGCCTTTATTCTCAATTTAAAATCTGGCAAGTCTATAGACCACTCTTTTAATGAGCTAAGTATAGATACTAGAGTTATGGACTTTGTTAAATTTTCATTTTCAGTTATCGACACCAAGCAACCGCACTTAGTTGCTTCAGCATTTACATTTGGGAGGGAAGACGTGATTCCAGATATGTTTATCGAAATACTTAAAAATTCAGATTCAGAAAACACATCATACAATAAGCTGAGATACTATCTACAACGTCATATTGAGTTAGATGGAGA
>DNBZ01000016.1 GCA_003484585.1 Bacteroidota bacterium
GCGTCTATATAGGTAGCTAGTATGGATGTATTGAGCATATACTTGTCCGCAGTTATATCCTTGTTTAATATAATATAATCCGCTTGCTTGCCTTTTTCTAGACTTCCTACGAGTTCTTCCATTTTGTTCCCTTTAGCAGCCCAATAGGTCATTCCTAATAGAGCTTCGGTAGCAGTGAGAGCTTCTTCTAGTAAGAAACCACCTACAGGATTATTTTTAGCATCTTGTCTATATACGGCAGCAAAAAATGTATTGAGCGGTGCAATATCTTCTACAGGGAAATCTGTACCTAGAGGCAGCCAACCATTTAAAGCGAGTAGACTTTTATAAGAATAGGCACCAGAGAGCCGCGAGTTGCACAGTCGATTAGAGGCCCATCTCATATCACTAGTGGCATGTGTAGGCTGTACAGAAGGTATTATGCTATATTTAGAAAACAGTTTTCTATCACTTGGAGTTACCACTTGGGCGTGTTCTATTCTCCATCTTTTGTCATTCTCCCCTTTCAATATGTTACCATAGAGTTCTAGCACTTTTCTATTGGCACTATCTCCTATGCAATGCGTGTTTGCTTGAAAACCAAGATCGTAAACACGTTGATATAAATTTTCTAATTCTTCAGGTCTAGTGACCCATACTCCTGTGTGCCCTTCATGGTCGCAATAGGATTGTTTCAACTTTGCTCCACGTGAGCCTAGGGAACCGTCAGCATACAGTTTAAAAGAATTCACTCTTAGCTTATTATTTAGTATAGCACCGTTAGTGGTGAAGTAGTCGAAATTTGCTTCTGTTGGGTTACACATAGCATACACTCTAATGGTCAGATCACCTGTTTGCTGCAAGCTGTCTATGAGTAAAATGGTAGCTAAGTCCAGACCTGCGTCAGTCACCGTGGTAAGCCCAACTGCAAAACAGTTTTTTTGTGCTTTTAGAAGTGCATCTATCTCACTTTCCTTGCTTGGAGTTGGAATAATTTTGTCAATCAATTCCATGGCATTATCCGTCAACAGTCCTGTGAGTAGTCCTCCCATGTTGGTGATTTCTCCCCCTTCTACTTGCGTGTTAGTATTTATACCTGCTAGCTCTAAAGCCTTATTATTGGCTAAGCCTGCGTGTCCATCTACACGTTTTATGAAAACAGGTCTATCCGGGAAATAGGCATTTAAAAGATTATTAGTAAGTGTCCCTTGCTGCTCCCATATCGTTTGATCCCAGCCCCTTCCTGTAATCCAATAGTCTTTGGATTGTTGTGCAAATGCAACGGTTTTTTCTACCATGTCATTCATACTAATGGTATTGCGTAAGTCTACTTTATTAAGCGTAAGACCATAACCATAGAAGTGGGAGTGGGCATCTATAAATCCTGGGTAGATGATTCCCTTTATAGTGGAGACAGAATCACTTGTATATAGTCTGCTTATCTCTTTTTCAGATCCTGTACCTACTATCTTACCTTGGCTTATAGCCATAGCTTCTGCCACGTCAAAAGAGCTGTTGCAGATATAGATTTTATCTGCAACAACTATTTGATCTACTTGTGTTTTGGGTCCGCCACAAGAGCCTAGCAAGACTACTAGCAGTAGACCAATTATTTCTTTTTTCATTTTATTGACCAGTGGTCATTTTCTCCGCAAGTCTTAGTGCCGCGGGTAAGTTAACCTCACTACCGTACTTCGATATTTTGCAAGCTTTAGTCTTTTTCTTACTACCAGGCAGTCTGCTTCTTCCTTTTATTTCTACAGCACTTTCTACAAGTATTTGTTTCAGTTGTGCTGCTGTAAGTGTAGGGTAATAGCTCCATACATATCCTGCGACACCTGCTACTACTGGGCTGGCCATACTAGTGCCATTAAAAGCCTCATACTGACCTTCTGGGGTGGTAGAGTATATATCTACACCCGGAGCGAAAATATCTACTTCTTCTAGTCCGTAATTTGAGAATTCTGCAAATACTTTTGGTTTTTTCATCCAGCTACTCGCACCTACTTCTATCCAGTTATCCGTTATATTGTTAAAGTCATTTGGAAAATTATCGCTAATGTCATTGTTTTGATTGCTATTGCCTGCTGCATGTACCAGTAATACTCCTTTAGAAGCTGCATATTGTATAGCTTCTTTTACTACTTCGGCATTATGCGAGTATCCTTTTCCAAAACTCATGTTTACTATTTTGGCTCCATTATCTACAGCGTATCGTATACCATTGGCTACGTCTTTATCTCGTTCGTCACCATCGGGTACATTTCTAATACTCATAATGTCACAAGATTGGCAAATACCTTTAGCACCTACATCATTGCTAGCATCTGCAGCTACTATTCCAGCTACGTGTGTTCCGTGAGAAGAATGCTCTCCGTAGTACACCTTGTTATTACCGTAACCTATTTCACGGGCATTGCTATAGTCATCACCCACTAGTTCTCTTCTAGGGTCAAATTCTGGGTTGTAATTATAGTTATAGCTTGCATCGTAGTGGCGGTATGCACTCATGAGCTGAGTCTTGATATTTAAATAGTCGAAGTTTTTACTAGCCTCGGCAGTTCTAGCTAGGATGCCTCTTGCTATTTCTTCGTACTTGCTTTTAGACTTGTGATT
>DNBZ01000095.1 GCA_003484585.1 Bacteroidota bacterium
ATCCCAAATACCTGTTAGAGCAGTGGTCATAGTATGTTCTAAATGTGCGAATGATGTAGCTCCGTCTTCAGACTTGAATAGACCTAGACCCCCTAAGTCAGCCGAGTTGCCCATAGGCTCGCCAGTTCCATAATAAAATATATCATGGTTAAAAGGGCTTTGAGTCATACTGGTAGCAGAAAGAGTTGGTGCGTAATCATTTACGTTGTCCCAAGAAGATCCAGCATTGTCGCTTATCCAGATGCCTCCGGATACACCAGCACATAAGAATCTATTTGGGTTACTATAGTCTACCAATATACTTCTAGTTCGTCCACCAACATTGAATGGACCTACTTCTTTTATGTTTTCTAAGTTGTCCTGTGCTTTTTTGTAAAACGCGTTGTTGGCTTGGTCTGCTTTGTACCATTTTATTGCTATTCCAGGAGGGATGTTTCCATTCTTATCTCCTTTTAGTTCTCTGTATTGATCAAACCAGCCTGGGTGCTGGCTCATATCTGGCTCAGGTGCTACTTTATGTTCTAACCCAAACCAAACGGCAAAACTCCCTACTATTAATAGTGTAATTCCTATTCCTAATTTTTTATACATTCTTATTGTACTAACGATTAATCTTTCTTTCTGTTCAGTCCCATGCTTTTGAGCATCCAACGTGGTAGTGGCTTAAGGGCGTCTCTCTTGGTTAAATCCAAGTACCATCCTATCTTCTTTAGAATTGGTATCTTATGAGTTTCTACAAACTCTATGAGTGTGCCGTCAGGGTCTTCGATATAGCTGAAGTGTCCTGCTGCTTCTCCCATATCAAAAGAGTTAGCACTATCTACCGTAAAAGGGTGTCCAGCGGCTTCGCACTCTTCTTGTAGGGATTTCATTCCTATCACATCAAAACAAAGGTGGATGAAACCGAGGTCTCCCCAGTATCTTCCTTCGTAAATATTCTGTCCTTTTTCGTCCATGTTTTGTACTAGTTCTATCTGAGTCTTGCCCAGAAGTGGACTGAATCCGCCTTTTCGTGCTTTGCTATGTGTTAGTATTGCTCGTTTGAAGTCGCTCTTTCCACTTTTTAACGAGTTAAGGTCTGAAAACTGACCTTCCCCTTGCCATATTACCTCATCATAACCTAGCACAGTGGTATAGAACGCTATAGACTTCTCAATGTCAGAGACGCCAATTATAGCACCATATACGCCACCTGTAGTATCGCCTCTATCTTGGAACCAATCGTTTGATTCTATGATCTGAAAGTGATTTCCATAGGGATCTTTTACAAAGAAATGTTTTAGTCCATTGGGTGTAGTTTCTATCTCTTTGGATACTAAGTAGGTCTTGTCAAAATCAGCAAATGCTTCTTTCACATTAGGACTTTTTATCTTACAAATATTGATACCTAGATCTCCTAGTTTTGGCTCAAAGCTAGCTGCTACAGGAGTACGACTGGTGTATTGCCAGATCTCAAAACCGCCGCCACCTTGCATATTCATAGCTAAGATTGCGTGTCTGTCGTGAGGTTTGCCGCCAGTGTATGGTAGCATTAGAGCTGCTGTAGCCGCTTCTTCAAAAACCGGCACATCCATTTTTAAATTTTTACGATACCACGTCCAAGCCTCGTGAACGTTTGGGATGCCAATCCCGATTTGTTGTATTCCGCTAATTTCTTTTTTCAAGGGTGGCGAAGATAAACCAATGGTATAGGTGGGCAAATTGATTTTTAACTCAATTACTTTGGGTTAATTCTTTTTGCAATGAATCTAAACAGCCAAGGAGTGTATCGCTTAAAGTAAATCATCAAAATTTCCATACCACCTACATATATCTCAGCCTTATTGCGAGTAATTCCTCGTTTTATTTTTGCTGCACACACGTCTACATCTACTCCTTTGGCTTGTCCTGGGTCCATCTCCGCATGAGCAGCTCCGTCCCCTTTTAGTGCATTTTTGCTGATGTTTGTTTTTATTCTTCCTGGGCATACTACAGAGGTGTGTATGTCGGTGTCTTTCAGTTCTAGACCCAGTGCTTCGTAAAAACCGTGCAGAGCATGTTTGCTCGCAGCATAGTAAGAGCGGAGTGGGAATCCAAATTTGCCTGCAACACTGCTCATTCCTACGATATTGCCTGTGCCACTTTTTAGCATAAGAGGGAGTACAGCTTTAGTTAGATGGATACTGCCAAAGAAATTGACTTCCATTAGTTGGCGACCTACTTCATTGGATGTTTCCGTGACCAATGCTCGTTGGCTTACTCCTGCATTATTTATAAGAATGTCTACTTTACCAAATTTGGCTTCTACTTCTGCTACTGCAGCTGCTATGGCTTGTTCATCTACCACGTCTAGCGGTAGTATATATGCATTTGATAGTACGCCAGCTACATCTTCCAGTTGTGCTTTTTTACGGCCCGAGAGTATGATAGTATTCCCATTTTCATTATAGGCCATTGCCAATGCCTTACCTATGCCACTTCCTGCTCCAGTTATCCAGATTATTTTATTCATTATACGGTATGTAAGATAAGGTAATTATCGAAAAATTCATATTCTAATTCTAGTGATACGTTATAGTCACCTTTAAAAATATGGCCAATAAGCGTTCCTTTTCCTTCTAGTTTTTGGTAGTCTAGTTTCATGTTGTTTTTAAAATCGAGAGCCTTAAGCCCGTAGTGCTTGTACATTGCTTCTTTGGCACACCAAACGGCGAATAGCCCTTTTAAATCTTCTGCTAAAAAAGGCTCTTCATCTTCTCTAATGAACTTGGACTGAATCCTACGTACACGCTCAGTTATTTCTTCCATATCTATACCGCAGTCTCGCTTTTCTGTTTGTATAAAACCAGCGTACTCTCCTGCATGGGTGATACTTATTTTGTGGTCCTCACTATCAAAGTAAGGTTTGCCGTATTCATCTTTTTCTAGCGGTGCGAAGTCCGGGCTTACCTGATTTGCCAGTACACGTGCAGCAAGATTATGTCTACTTACTTTATCTAGGTCTAGCTTATCTAGCCATGCTTGTGGTAGCATAGCTTGCAGCTGCTCTTTGGTCTCTGTAATATGCCAAAGTGCAACAATTCCATTCTTTATATGTTTCTTCGTATGTAATGGCACGTAGACCAGAAATTCAGATCACAAAAGTAGCACAATTCGCAGGGCATAAGGACTCTATCTATGATTTTGTCTTAGATGCAGATACACGTACGATGTACTCAGCGTGTGCTGGGGGCTTTGTGGTAAAATGGGATATAGATAATCCAGAAGAAGGGGCTATGATACTGCAAAGTGGAGAGGCTTTTTATAGTATAGCAAAGGTGGGGAATACGCTAAAAGTAGGCAGTAAGAGCGGAGTGATCTATGCGGTAGACTTGGCGACTAATAGTTTGAGAGACACTACTCAGCTGCACCAAGGCGGAGTATTTTTCATAGGAAATAAATATAGCGGGGGTGAAGATGGAGTACTTCTAAGACCGAAAACTATAGCAGATGGCATAGGTGGTAATTTTAACAAGAATACTATGCTGCTGTCGGCAGACAGTCTGCGATGCGTGATAGAGACAGATGATTCACTCTTTGTCGGAGCTTCGGACCATACTATCTATCAGCTAGATAAAACTACGTATGAAGTAAAACGCAAACTAATGGGGCATACCAACTCGGTGTTTGCCCTAGCGATGATAGATGATAATACGCTAGTAAGCACGGGCAGAGATGCTATGATACGAGCTTGGGATCTCACCATTGGCAAAGAGATATATGCTGTACCAGCACATGAGTATCAGGCCAAAAGTTTGAGCTATAACGGGAGTATACTACTGAGCAGTAGTATGGATAAGACTATTAAACTCTGGAGTAATGAGCTGGAACTGCTCAAAGTAATAGACTTTGAGAAATATGAAGGACACACGAATTGTATCAATAAGGTGCAATGGTTAGACGAAAATATGTTTGTAAGTTGTAGTGATGACCGCAGTCTGTACCTTTGGAAAGTTGAAATAATGCCCTAAAATTGACCCAAGCAAAAACCGATGATACTTAGCGACAAACGAATTTTAGAAGAAATAGACAAAGGAACCATACTTATAGAACCTTTTCGTAGAGACGACTTAGGTACTAATAGCTATGACGTACACTTGGGCAAGCACCTAGCTTGTTATACCAATAGAGTGCTAGATGCTCGCGAGCATAATAAAGTACAGCATTTTGAGATCCCTATTGATGGTTTCGAATTACAACCAGGCGTATTATACCTAGGTGTTACAGAAGAGTATACAGAGACCCATGCTCACATTCCATTCTTAGAAGGAAAAAGTAGTACAGGAAGATTGGGTATAGACATACACGCTACAGCAGGTAAAGGGGACGTTGGATTTTGTAATACGTGGACATTAGAAATTAGTGTGACACAACCGGTACGCATTTATAAAGGCATGCCAATAGGTCAACTAATCTACTTTGTAGTAGAGGGAGAAATAGAGGTAATGTACAACAAAAAGAAAAATGCTAAATATAACAAACGAAGCATCAAGCCTGTAGAAAGCATGATGTGGAAGAATAAGTTTTAGGTTTTTTAACAATCTAGAACTTTTGGGATTGTATTCTGGTTTATCACGTTCAAATACTAATGTGATTACAATAGAGAAGATTCCAAATTATCAATGAGGTAGTTTAAATTTTCTTCAGCTAAGAATTTTTCATGAATCGGATATCTTGAAGATTTAGTATCGTACAGTATTAACGCTCACATCAAAATCTAATTGATGGACAGAATAGGATAGAATTACATCAATGGATTGAAATTCTCGGGAATATATTTTAACTCCCTTAACTAACCAGTGTTCCCACTTGGTTGCCTTTCACGACACTAAGTAGGTTGCCCGGTTTATTCATATCGAATACGATAATCGGAAGTTTATTTTCTTGACAAAGCGTGAAAGCGGTCATATCCATTACTTTCAGATTTCGCTGTATAGCTTCTGTAAAGCTTATCTCTTCATACTTGGTAGCTGTGCTGTCCTTTTCTGGGTCAGCAGTGTATATGCCGTCTACACGTGTTCCTTTGAGTATCACATCGGCTTCCATTTCTACTGCTCTCAGACTAGCTGCAGTATCGGTAGTGAAGTATGGATTACCTGTACCTGCACCAAAGATGACAACTCTTCCTTTTTCAAGGTGTCTAATGGCCTTTCGTCTGATGAAAGGTTCAGCTATCTGCTCCATTTTTATGGCACTAGTCAGTCTAGTATATACGCTTTCATTTTCTAAAGCACCTTGCAGAGCCATAGCATTAATGACTGTTGCTAGCATTCCCATATAATCTGCATTAGCACGGTCTTTCATGCCGCCTTCTACGCCACTCACTCCCCTAAAGATGTTGCCTCCGCCTATCACAATGGCTACTTCTACGCCTGCATCTACTACAGATTTAATTTCTCTGGCGTACATAGCGAGTATGCTGCTATCTATTCCGAACTCCTTGTCGCCAAGCAAAGCTTCGCCACTTAGTTTTAGTAATATTCTTTTGTAAGTCATGGGTAGTGTGGTGTTTTGGATGAATGGAATTTCGGAGATTGCTCCGTTTTGCTTAGAATTATCAGACGTGATATGCAAAGTGCTCATTCAAAGGTCAAATGTAAGGTGAAAAATGAAAGTAACGAAATAAAAAAATCCCTCCGCCAAAGGCGAAAGGATTTTAAATATGATTAAGTGTAAGAAACCTATGCTCCTAATTGGAATCTTGTAAATGACTTAACCTTAAGGTCAGGATCTACAGTCTTCAAGAAAGCTGCTACATTCATAGAGCTATCTTTCACATAGGCTTGAGCCATTAATGTATTGTCTTTGAAATAACGCTGCAGTTTACCATTTGCTATTTTATCTAGCATAGCTTCTGGTTTACCTTCTTGTTCTGCTATTTCTCTTCCGATTTTAAGCTCCTTAGCTTTTACTTCTTCAGATACAGCATCTGCGTCTACAGCGATAGGATTCATAGCTGCTATTTGCATAGCGAGTGATCTACCTGCTTCTAGTGCAGATTCTTCTGCTGAGTTAAGAGCTACTAGTACAGCTATACGATTTGCACCGTGGTTATAAGCTGCTACTCCTTCAGAAGAAACAAGAGCATAATTAGAAATTTCTATTTTCTCTCCTATTACTGCTGTTTTGTCTATACACACCTCACCTAGGGTTTTTCCTTCCCACGGTGTAGCAAGTAGAGCATCTTTATCAGCAACTTTGTTTTCTAGTGCATAATCAGCTATGCTGTTAGCAAAAATTACAAAATCTTTATTGATTGCTACGAAGTCAGTCTCACAATTTACTTCTACTGCTATAGCATACGTATTATCTGCAGAAGCTTTGGCGATAGATAAACCTTCTGCGGCATCTCTATCGGCTCTCTTAGCTGCTTTTGCAGCTCCACTTTTTCTTAGAACGTCTACCGCTCCGTCTATATCTCCGTTAGATTCTTGCAAAGCTTTTTTGCAATCCATCATACCGGCACCTGTCATTTGTCTAAGTTTATTAACTAAAGACGCTGTAATAGTTGTCATTTTTCTATTATTTATGAAATGTGATTGGAAATTGTAATCTTATCTAGACTAAGCTTCTTTTGAAGCGGCCTCTTTGTCAGACTCTTCTTTTTCAGCCTTAGCAGCTTCTACTTTTGCTTCTTCTATATCACTATCTTTTTTGGCTTGTTCTTTAGCTTGTGCTCTTTCTTGAAGACCACTTGCTATAGAATCTGTAACCTCTGTGATAAGGATATGTAGAGACTTAGCAGAATCGTCATTACCTGGGATAGCGTAATCTACCTTAGTAGGATCAGAGTTAGTATCTACGATTGCAAATATTGGAATGTTAAGCTTTTGTGCTTCTTTCACTGCAATGTGCTCTCTTTTGATATCAACTATGAATAACGCAGCAGGAATTCTATTCAATTCCTCTATACCACCTAATACTCTTCTTAGTTTCTCTTGCTCACGAGTCTTCATTAAACGCTCCTTCTTGTTCATGTTCTCGAAGGTTCCATCGGTTTTCATTTTTTCGATGGCTTGCATTTTCTTGATAGACTTACGAACTGTAGCAAAGTTAGTTAACATACCACCTAACCATCTCTGGCTTACGAAAGGCATATTTACTCTTTTTGCATTTTCCTCTAACAATTCTTTAGCTTGCTTTTTAGTAGCAACGAACATTACCTTACGTCCTGTTCTAGCAATATTAGCTATTGCACTTTTTGCCTCTTCAAGTTTTGCTGAAGTTTTGTTAAGGTCTATAATGTGTATACCGTTTTGCTCCATAAAGATATACGGTGCCATTTTCGGATTCCACTTGCTGGTAAGGTGTCCAAAATGAACTCCAGCTTCTAATAATTTTTCTGTACTTACTGCCATGGTCTTAACGCTTACTGAATTGTGTTTTCTTTCTTGCCTTTGGTTGACCTGGTTTCTTACGCTCAACAGAACGTGAATCTCTAGTCATTAACCCTTTAGCTCTTAATGCTGGTTTGTGCTCTGGATCTAGTTCTACTATAGCTCTTGCAATAGCAAGTTTTATAGCGTCTGCTTGTCCGGTAGTACCTCCACCATCTACGTTTACTTTTATATCAAACTTACCTTCTAACTCACAAGTAGTTAGTGGCAAATTGACATAGTACCTTGACTCTTGAGAAGCAAAGTACTTTTCCAACGGTCTGTCATTCACCGTAATAGTACCTTTACCTTCACTCATGTACACACGAGCTACTGATGCTTTTCTTCTCCCTATTGTATTTATAATGTCCATGTATTATTTAAATATCTATTTTAGTTGGCTTTTGAGCTTCATGTTTGTGCTCTGAGCCTACAAACACATTCATGTTTGTAAATAGCTTTCTCCCTAATCTGTTTTTTGGTAACATACCTCTTACACCTCTTTCTACTAGGTCTTTTGGTTTTTTAGCTAAAAGGTCTTTAGCCAATGTTACTTTTCTACCGCCTGGGTATCCACTAAATGTTTCGTACTCCTTCACATCCATTTTATTACCTGTTAGGGTAATTTTTTCAGCGTTGATTACGATCACATTGTCTCCACAGTCTACGTGGGGTGTGTAATTTGTTTTGTTTTTGCCTCTTAGTATTTTAGCAACTTCTGAGCAAAAACGACCTAGCGTTTTACCTTCTGCATCTACTACAACCCACTGTTTGTTTACAGTTTTGCTGTTAGCTGATATGGTTTTATATGATAATGTATCCACAATAAAATTTTTATGTTCTTAAAAATCGGGGTGCAAAAGTACCCCTTTACTACAACTATTCAAACATTTACTAACAAAAAGTTAAATAGCATATTTAGACCTCCGATTATACATGTTTTTGCCAGTACCCAACATTGTGCCATTCCTCAAATTTATAACCTACTTTTTTGAACTCTCCTACCTTCTCAAATCCGAGCTTTTCGTGTAGCACTATGCTTGCATCATTGGGTATAGTGATGCAGCCTATAGCTGTAGTGAGATCAAATAATGGCATAGCTGTGAGTAAGGCATTGTAGAGTCTAAGTCCATATCCTTTCTCGTGTGCTTTGGGGTTTAGATAAATGGTAGTTTCTGCTGTTTGTATGTAGGCGTCTTTCGCTTTCCATTGGTCGGCATAGGCGTATCCTATTATTTGCTCGTCTAAGGTAGAAACTAGATAGGGATAGTTTTTTTGTATTTGAGCTATACGATTTTCGAAGTCTTCTGCAGAAACCTCATTCAAATCAAAAGTAATGGTAGTGTCTCGTACGTAGTGATTATAGATATCTGCTATTGCAGAGGCATCGGCCGGTGTAGCCTCTCTTATTTTGAAAGTGCTCATTTCAGTCGCCAGTAAGTTCCCCCATTTGTATTTGTAGACCGTCTATAGTGTCTGTTACGGGTATTTGGCACATTAGTCTGCTGCCTTCTACGTCTAGCACAAATGCTTCGTCTAGCATAGCTTCTTCATCCTCACTCATTGCTGGCAATTCGTGGTCGCTTTTTACTATACAATTGCACGTAGCACACATGGCCATTCCTCCACAGGTTGCTTTTATAGGAAGTTCGTTTGCACGGATGGCCTCCATTACATTAAAACCCATGTCTGTAGGTGCTAGCATTTCGTGCACAGTCCCTTCTAGGTCTGTCACGTGTATGGTTATCATATTTTCCACGGGTACAAATTAAGTCTAAGATTAAGTCTAAGTCAAAGTTTAGGTTAAAATTTAGGAGACCTGATAATTTATATCAATAGTATATACTGAAAGGTTTGACACGTAATTTTAAACTTATCAATCTAGTATATCAACAGCACATGCTGAAAGGTTTGACACTCTGTTTTAAACTTAAAATTAGATTTAAACTTACTTATCTACCACTTCCCTGCGTGTTCCACAGCGTTCCTCACGCTTCCGTGTTTTAAGAGTAGGTCTTTGGCAGTAAACTCATCCAATCCGGTTTGTTCCATTATCATA
>DNBZ01000034.1 GCA_003484585.1 Bacteroidota bacterium
CACTACAGACCCTCTTCAGATAATAGCTACCCCACTTATCACTGTGCAGACAGAGGATCTGATGGACTACCTTACAGATTACTTTACCCAAGAAGAAGTGAGCGATATGGTGGTAGGGCAACCTACTAGGCACGATGGCAGTTTCTCAGCTATAGAGCAGTATATTGTAGAGTTTATAGAAAATTTTCAAAAGAAGTTTCCCTCGATAGTAGTGCACCGCATTAATGAGATGTATAGCTCCAAGGATGCTATGCAAGCTTTAGTAGCTAGCGGAGTGAAAAAGAAAAAACGAAGAGATAAGAAATTATTGGATAGCACTGCTGCTACCTTACTTTTGCAGGAGTTTTTATACCATACATGATTTACCCAATAAGAGCTTACGGAGATCCCGTTTTACGAGCGATATGTGAAGATATTACCTCTTTTGATGAGGATCTAAAAAAGCTAGTAGATGACATGCTAGAAACAATGGATGCCAGTGATGGAGTAGGCTTAGCAGCCCCGCAGATAGGGAAATCTGTACGCATCTTCACCATAGATTCTACCTTGTTTGACAAGGGAAATAAAAGTGAAGGTGTGCGTAGAGTATTTGTTAATCCGCAGCTAGTAGAAGAGTCTGGGGAGGAGTGGGCTTTTGAAGAAGGATGCCTGAGTATACCAGATGTGAGGGAAGATGTGAGTCGTATGCCAAGCATTAAAATCAAATATCAAACTATAACAGGAGAGCATATTGAGGAAGAGTATGCTGGTATGAGTGCACGTGTCATACAGCATGAGTACGACCACATTGAGGGCATTCTATTTGTAGATCATATATCCGCTTTTAAACGTCAGTTAATCAAAAGCAAACTTATAGGAATAACCAAAGGCAAGGTGAACGTAAGTTACAGAATGAAGTTTCACAAGAAAAAATAATGGGAAACTATCTAGCCATCTATCGGCCGATAAACATCCTATTTATAGCCTTAGCTCAGTGGCTTTGTGCATATTACCTAGACGGGGCTGCTAGCTCTGAGTCTCTTGCATATGGAGGTATTTACTATTTATTATTAGGTACAGCTTTATGTGCCTCTTTTGGCTATTGGATCAATGATTGGTTAGATATCTCTAGAGATGCTATAAATAAGGATAATCCTTCTACCATAGGAAGTTATAGCCAAGGAATGGTCGCACACCTCATTGGTTTCGCGGCATTGGCTATAGTCTGTGGGGCTGTTTTGGGCAAATGGTTTGTAGTACTTTTTACTTTTACATTGCTCATACTTTCGCTGTATAGCTCGAGGCTCAAAAATGTAGCTATAGTAGGAAATGCGGCAGTTGCTATTCTTAGCTTTTTAAGTTTGTATGCAGTCATTAAGCTGTTTCCTAATGTAGAGTATCTACTTATATTACATTTTGCCACTATGGCTGGGTTTCTAAATTTTGCTCGAGAAATAATAAAGGATGCTGAAGATGCCAACGGAGATATAAGCACGGGGGCCAAAACAGTGCCTGCTATCTTTGGGTTCAAAGCTTTGAATAGCTCAGTATTCATAGTTCTCATATTCACGGTAGCTTTTTTAGTGGTATCTCTCTACTTTCAACGGAACTATTTTAGAGGAACCTTACAACTGGTATACTACGCATATACGGCTGTTTTTATCTTGATTCCATTATTCTATTCGGCTATTCAAGCCATGTTTGCAGAGCACAAACAAGATTACACCAAGCTTAGCTTATTGCTTAAATACACACTTTTTACTGGAATATTGTCCATTCTCTTTTTTTAAGTTATGACGGAGAAAATGAATATACTTCTAGGTTCTAATTCTCCACGTAGAAATGAATTACTTGCACAGTTAGGTTTCGACTTTACTAAGGTAAGTATAACCTGTGACGAAGAATTTTCTCCGGATATGGCTGTAGACGAAGTGGCTGAGTACTTAGCCATTAAAAAATCTGTGGCTTATAAGGAATTACATAATGTGGATATACTCATAACTGCCGATACCGTGGTAATATCAGAAGGTATCATCCTGAATAAACCAGGTGATAGGGCAGAGGCTATTCACATGCTGAGTACATTAAGTGGCAAAGAGCATAGCGTCCAGACAGGAGTTTGTATTAGGAGTGTAGCCAAGCAAGAAAGCTTCACCTCAGAAACAGTAGTAAAGCTAAGGAAGATCAGCCAAGAAGATATTGCTCACTATGTAGATACCTATAAGCCGTATGATAAGGCAGGTGCTTACGGAATACAAGAATGGTTTGGACTAGCCCTAGTAGAAAGCATATCTGGCAGCTTTTATAATGTAGTTGGATTGCCTACCGATCAATTATATAAACGTTTAAAAAATAATTACAATGTGTAAAAACAGAATATGTACACTTGGTTTTGCATTAGTGATAACACTCGTAGGCATAGCCCAGAGCGAGCCCAGTTCGTGGAAACTACAAGCAGGATACGAGGTAAATTATACTGGGCACAATGCTGTATTGCATGCGGAGTATGCTCTAAATAAGCATAGAATAGGTGGAGGTATAAACTATAATTTCTCCGATGGTTTTGCTTCTAATCCAGTAGTTGGAGTTGGCTTAAGTTACGGATACGTTGTGTTACAAAGTGAAAAGTGGCAGGCAAGTTTGGGTATAGACTACCGAAGACAGAAGCCCTTGAAAATAGTCAATATACAGACTCTAGTTTTGGCCAACTCTATAGAATACAAATTTACTGAGCACATAGGAGCATTATCTCGTATAGGGTATGGTGTAGCATTGGAGCGTGCAGCATCTGCTGGTAGTTTTGCCCAACTCAATAATATTTCAGGACTATTTTTAATTGGATGCGTTTATTCATTCTAACAGCTTTCGCTCTGATATTGCTGGGTTGCGAGTCATACGACCCACAACTTAAAAAGGTAATACTATTCGGTCATGGTGGTATGGGGTTTGATCTTCTAAATGGGAAACACGCACCAAACTCTGTGGCGAGTATACAAGAAGCTCTCGATTTCTATGAACTAGATGGAGTGGAGGTAGATGTACGTTTTACCAGGGATGGTGATGCCATAGTATACCACGACGAGTATTTAGAGACTGCCACTCAATGCAAAGGCCGGATTACTGGACTTAGAATAGAGCAAACACAGGGTTGTAAATATCGCAAGCAGTTTTTTAATGAGTACAAGGAGGAGATTATATCATTAGACAGTTTTGCAAATCTGGTGAACTCAAAATATCCGAATAGATACGTAAGTCTAAATATCCAAGGTCCTTTTGATTTGCCATTTATACTAGATTCTGTGGCTGGCATATTTCATGAGAAACTAAAACATTTCCCTTTCAAAGAGAAACTAATTGTAGAATGTAGTGATGCTAATTTTTTGTACTATTTGAAACAACGTGATTCTACTCACAAATGCCTCTTAATAGCCCAGATAGATAGCGGTGGAGTGAAAGATGTATTGGGTTTTGAACTAGACGGAATAGTAGCCAAATTTGAGATAAGAAATGACGATCTAGAAAGGAGATTGAAAGAAGAAGGGAAAATGATACTGCTCTATGGTCATAAAATACCAAGTAATTTTAAGGGCTACGACTATACCCATATAGACGGAGTCCAAGTTGACAATCCTATTTCAGCACTAAAATATTTTAGAAATAAGTGATTTAGCTAGCTGTAAGATTATATAATCCTGCGTATTCAGTAAGGTAAGTTCTTAATTTTCTTCTTGCTACAAAAATTCGAGTCTTTACGGTACCTATAGGTATACCTATTTTATCTGCTATTTCATGGTACTTGTAACCCAGTGTATTCATCTCAAAAGTGATACGCAAGTCATCTGGCAGCTTGTCTATAGCTGCATCAAGGTCTTTACGTATAAACTTAGCATCTCCGTCATTAAAGGTGTTGAAAGTCTTAGCAGAGTCTACTATATACTGCTCTTCTTGTGTATCCATAAATGTATTACGCTTCGTTACACGTCGATAATTATTAATAAAGGTATTACGCATGATTGTAAAGAGCCAGCCTTTCAAGTTACTACCCTCTTTGAACTTTGAGGAATAAGTCATTGCCTTCAAAAAAGTTTCTTGAACAAGGTCCATTGCATCATCCATGTTGTGTGTTAGCTGCAGGGCATAGTTCTTAAGCATTGGTTGGAAGCTCTGCATTGTCGTGTTAAAGTATGATGAATCTTTCATGTTTTTTGTTTATTAATGTAGGTCAAATATAGAACAAGATAATGTATGTACAATTACTTTTGTTTAATAAAAATAATAAAAAAGTAAACAAAACCGTAAGTATTTTATATACAGCTAGTTAAGGTGTATAAGGTTTTCTTATGATGTTATACGTTATTATCGTGCCTACAGATTTATATCAAATAAATTCTCAAACTAAAATGAATAGCGGATGTTTGCATATATAAACAATGATAGCTTCAGCGAGTAGAATAGAGCGATTTAATGCAGCTCATAGATTACACAACCCTAAATGGACAGA
>DNBZ01000049.1 GCA_003484585.1 Bacteroidota bacterium
TTTTTTTATTATTTATCTCATTTTGATAGTTCAAAGGTGAAGCAAGAACACAGCGATATATAATCGAATAAAATGCCCTTAGTATGGAATACCTTGGAAATAAGTATTACATACCTTTTCTATTTTCTGTTTTGCGAAAAACAGTCTTGATTAATATACAGGTTTATTTAATTAATAATTATCAATTAATAACTTGTATTTTAGTCCCAATATTTGTAAAAATCGATAAAATGAGTCAATCTACACTAATAGACCAATGCAAAGAGCGAGTAGGAGCTAAAAACTTAGCCGCGGAGTTAGCTGAGCTTCTAGGCGTAAACGCCGATGCAGCCTATCGCAGAATGCGTGGCGACACCGCTCTTACCTTTGATGAGATACAGAAAATATGTCTTCGATTTAATATCTCATTCGATTCCGTAATCAACTACCAAGGGAGGCTAGTCCCGTTTCAGTTCAACGGAATGTTTAAAGACAAGTTTAGTATCATAAACTATCTTATGGGTATAGAGCAAGAACTAAAAATGCTATCTAGTATGGGAACGGAAGATGCTAAAATAGTAATGACCGCTATGGATTTACCCTACTTTAGACAATTTGGGTTTAAGAGTTTGAGTAGATTTAAACTTTTCTTTTGGCAACGCAGTGTACTCAACTTGCCAGACTATGCTACTAAAAAGTATGACGCTGATGAAAGCCTAGGGGAATATGAGGACATAACAGACCGCATCTATCAAAACTATCATGGTGTGCCAAGCACAGAAATATGGGCACCTGAGACGCTGGACAGCACTATTAAGCAGATACAATACTACCTAGAGTCGGGTCTATTCGTAAATAAGCAAAGTGCCATTAATATATGTGATGACATAGAAGCCTTACTCACTAAACTAGAAAGTGAAGCTCAGCTAGCACGTAAGCTCATACAAACCAAAGAAGGCACTATTTCTAGTTCATTTGAGATGTATCAGAGTGATATATTTTTGAGTAATAATTGCATTCAAGCATTTAAAGATGGAAGAACCTACACTTACGTAAGTTTCAATTCATTCAACTCTTTGATGTCTTTTAGTCCTCATTTTTCTGAAGAATGCAATCGATGGATAGATCAGATACGTCTAAAGTCAATCTTACTAAGTGAAGTATCTGAAAAACTACGGTACCAGTTCTTTAAGCGTTTAAGAGAGAAGCTAGAAGGATTAAGACTGCTGGTTAATAATTCATTTTAAGTCTTTAAATCACCACCTCTTCATTGTAAGTTAGGATATTCCTAACCACAAGATTCACAGAATGTCCCGAAGCCTATTTTACAACCTTCGTGTAAATCCACGCTAATAAAATAGCCCCAATTACTGCTGTGATAAGCTGAGGAATAAGACCTCCACCTGC
This sequence comes from Bacteroidota bacterium, assembly GCA_003484585.1. Taxonomy (GTDB): domain Bacteria; phylum Bacteroidota; class Bacteroidia; order NS11-12g; family UBA9320; genus UBA9320. The sequence continues at coordinate 1,387 of DNBZ01000049.1, forward strand.
ACTAAATCCTAGCAAACCAATTACACAGCCACCAAATAAACCCCCGAGTATTCCTAAAATTATATTCATAATAACACCATAGCCGTCACCTCTTCTTATCACTCCTGCGAGCCAGCCAGCAGCTCCACCTGTTACTATATAGTTCAAACTAAATCCGTACTCCAATAATAAGTTATTTTGCAATAAGTAATAAAAGTATCAAGCTCTATGCATCACATCTAGACTCTCCATATTATCTTTGACCAAATGCTTAAGTGACTTGGATACGCTCGCTGCCGCGAGCACTCAGTCTTACAAGCTCTATAATCAAACTACAATGCTCAACATCTCACTTATACAAGTACAATACCTTATAGCACTAGACGAACATCGTAATTTTATAAAAGCGGCGGACGCAAGTTTTGTGACGCAACCAACGCTTAGTATGCAGATGAAAAAACTAGAAGAAGAACTAGGGGTTATCATTTTCGACAGAAGTAAACAGCCCATAACGCCTACGGCTATTGGTGAGAAAATAATAAAACAAGCACGCATCATTTTTAATGAAACTGCACAAATAGAGACCATACTAAAAGACCACACCGGAGATGTGAGTGGCACACTCAAAATAGGTGTTCTTCCTACGATAGCCAACTCGCTAGTACCACGGCTCATAAGCCAAATAGCTCAAAAGTACCCAGACCTAAAGCTAACCATAAAAGAAGCTTTAACTCACGAAATAGTAGAGGACCTAGAGCACAACCGACTAGACGTAGGTATAGTAAGCATACCGCTGCATAACAGCGGACTAATCGAACGGAAACTATATGTAGAAAAATTTAGGATATACGCACATCCTAACCACCCAAGCTACAGCAAAAACTCATGGGACGCTGACGATCTGCTAGCAGATAAGCTTTGGCTACTTAGCGAAGGAAACTGTTTCAGAACACAGACCATAAACCTATGCTCACTGCCAGATGACAAGCTAAACCACCTAGCACTAAACTACGAAAGCGGCAACCTACAAACGCTCAAAAAAGTAGTAGACTTAGAAGGCGGTGCTACACTGATGCCAGAATGGGAAGCAGGTGAGCTAGACGATGAGTCTATGGATCACCTTAAAGCTTTTAAAGCAGATAATGCAGGCAGAGCTGTAGGACTTATATACACCAAGTTTTATGCAAAAGAAAGTGTAATAAAAAAACTAGAAGAGATGATACTAAGTGCCCTACCTAAGTACGTTTCTGAAAACCAAAATCTCGAAATCATAGAACTCGTATAAATGGCTTTTTACGATAAATATACCGGCTTATTAAGACGCATAAA
>DNBZ01000357.1 GCA_003484585.1 Bacteroidota bacterium
CATTTGTAGGCTCATCCATTACTAGTATATCTGGATTACCAAAAAGGGTCTGTGCTATCAGCACTCTAACCTTCTCATTACCACTTAGATCTTTCATAAGCATATGATGCTTATCAGAACCTATCCCAAGACCTTCTAGTAATTCACCTCCTTCACTCTCAGCCATCCATCCGTTCATTTCGGCGAACTTTTCTTCTAGTTCAGAAGCTTTAATACCATCTTCTTCATTAAAATCTGGTTTGGCATAGAGCTCGTCTTTTGCTAGCATAATGGCATACATCTCTGTGTGCCCTTGCATTACTGTATTTAATACAGGAAACTCGTCATACTTAAAGTGATCTTGGCTCAATACCGCCATACGCTTGCCTTTTTCTATAGACACGTGTCCAGATGTAGACTCCATCTCACCTGTAAGTACTTTTAAAAATGTGGATTTACCTGCTCCATTGGCACCTATTATACCATAACAGTTGTTAGTGGTGAGTTTTAAGTTAACCTCGTCAAATAGTACTCTTTTTCCGAATCGAATAGATAAATCGTTTACTGTAATCATTACTTGCTAAAAGGCTGCAATATTAGGCGTTTATATTGGGAAAATGGAATAGTTAGGCTATTATTGACTACTAAAAAAGTGTATCATCTACTTTAACGTCTAAAACGAATAATAACAATGAATAATACAGCAACAATAATCTTGGGTATAGCCTTAGCTATAACTATGTGGGGAATGGGCCTAAACCTAGTTATAGATGATTTTAAGAGGGTCTTGAGAAGTCCAAAATTGGTTCTTTTGGGATTACTTAATCAGTTGATTCTACTTCCTTTAATAGCATACCTATTAGTATCATTACTTCCAGCTTCTCCAGAAGTGGCTGTGGGTATTATGATACTATCTGCTAGTCCGGGCGGACCTACCTCTAATCTGCTCTCTCTTTTAGCGAAAGCAGACACAGCATTATCTGTCACTCTCACCGCTATTACTAGTGTGGTTACCATATTCACCATCCCGTTCATAGTCAATATAGCTCTAGACCATTTTGGTGGCCTATCTCAAAGTATACAGCTGCCCATATTAGAAACTATTTTGAAGATGGTGCTCATAGTAATAGCACCCATGTTTCTGGGTATGATAATTAAAAGGTATGCTCCTTTATTTTCACAGAGAATGGAGCGTCCCATCAGGATTATATCCGTATCGCTACTCGCCCTTATAATAGTAGGTATAGTCATCAAAGAAAAAGAAAATATTGTTTCCTACTTCGCAGATGCAGGATTACTTGCCCTAGCACTGAATGTGATAACCATCTGCCTTGGATTACTCACAGCAAGTGTATTTAATTTAGGAAAAAAGTCAGGTGTCACCATAGCTTTAGAATCTGGCATACAGAACGGAACAATGGCCCTATTTATAGCGGGTACTCTTCTATCTAATCCCGCATACGGTATAGCTCCGGCAGTATATAGTCTCATAATGTATATCACTGGAGGAATGCTAGTAATGTACGCTCTTAGAAAATAAAATATATTCTCCACTTAATATTTGTTTAACTTTGTAAAATATAAGTGAGATAAAAATGGCTTTCATATTTATTTTAAAGAGCTTTTGCCAAAGCGGTCTCCTGTAATTATTCAACACATTTTTTTATAAACACAATGAACATTTTCGTAGCAAGTTTGCCATTCAGTGCAGACGACCAAGACCTTAGAGAGATTTTCGAGCCATTTGGCGAAGTAACATCTGCTAAAGTAATTTTTGACCGAGACAGAAACAGATCCAAAGGATTTGGTTTTGTAGAGATGGCTGAAGATGCTGATGCACAAAACGCTATATCTGAACTAAACGAGTCTTCTTATGAAGGAAGAGACCTCGTAGTAAAGATAGCAGAAGACAGACCACAGAAAAACGAAAGATATTAATACAATATTTAATCGATTCTAATGGAGAGCTCAAGACAACAGTCTTGGGCTTTTTTTTATGCTGTGAGTTCCTTATAAGTGAGGGTTACAAGAAACTGAAACTAGACTAGGTTTATTTCTTTGCTACTTCTTGCAGATAAGTCTCCAGCTGTAGAGCTATTTTATCCCAGCTAAAGCGGGTCCTCGCGATTTCTAGTCCCTGCTCTCCTACTGATTGCCTCATAGCAGTATCTGATAGCAAAGCATTCACTTCTAGAATAAATTTTTCTTTTTCCTTAGCCATTATCACGCCTTGTCCGCTTGCTATCTGTAGGCCTTCGAAACCGATGTGAGTACATACCGTAGGTACTCCCATGGCCATAGCTTCTAGCACTTTGTTCTGAGTGCCAGCACCAAATCTAAGCGGAGCTATTACTACACTTGCTTCAGCGTACATGTCCTTCAGGTCAGGAATAAAACCAGTGACCTTTATCCTATCATTTGCCAGTTTTTTGACAGCATCTACAGGTCGCTGTCCTGCTATTATAAATTTAGTATTTGGATTAGCATCTGATATAGCTGGCCACATCTCTTTTACGAAGTATTGTACTGCATCTACATTAGGAGCATAGTCCATATTGCCCGTAAATAGTAGCGTATGATTCTGAGAATAATCATGCCCCTCTCCTACATCAAACGTCTCTAGATCAACTCCATTGAGAAGTATGTCTACATTATCTGTTTTGTGTAGTTTTTCTAAATACTTTTTATCCTCTATGGAGCATACCAAAGTTTTGTCGTATTTAGTTATTATTTTCTCTGCTTTAGTTAGTCTACCTATCTCTATAGCGTCAATTAAACGATTAACTAGAGGTCTCTCGGTCTCCTTTCTTCTTTTGAAATACAATGAAAAAGCATCTGGCAAATCCAATATTTTGGGTAGGTCTATCTTACTTGTGTATTGACTCATTCGTAAATGCTGTGTATGTACAACATCTATATCATACTGATCTATAGCCAACTGAACCATACGTTTCATCTTACTACTTTTAAAATAGGCAAGCTGCAACGGAGTATTAGAAAACAGAGCTGGAATCCCATTCAGTACAGAACGCCATTTCGGCAAATAGACTAACTCTATTTCTTTAAAAAAGGGTTGAATGTCTTTAAGGTAGTTGAGTTCCTCCCTCTTTTCGTAGAAAGTAACTAAGTATAAATCGTGCTTAGCGGCAAGTCTACGTGTAAGATTATATATCTTGAGTTTATCTCCTCTGAAAGGCGGAAACGGAAATCGATTTGCTACGAATAAGATATTCAAGACTACAAAGAAATAAATATAAATACAATCCTCATTTTTATCTTG
>DNBZ01000277.1 GCA_003484585.1 Bacteroidota bacterium
ATCATACGCATAGACTTGAATATACTAGCCATAAGTAGCGATATGATGATAAATGCGATGAGTAAACTCATGAGTAGATTGCTTATGAGATAGTCATTTCCCTTTAAGAAAATAATACTAGTACCTGTGATAGAAATATCTGTTTGTCTAGCACTATCTAGTTTTTCATAACTCACCACTTCGTACGAGTAGTAGGACGTATCAAAAGTTTGAGTAGCAGAATCTAGTAAGGCTATTTCTACTATGGAATCTGTATATATATCTTCGGTTATTTTATTGAAGTTAAAGATAGTATCTGCTATCCCTTGCACTTGTGCTTTTAGTTTCTTAATCTCTACACTGCCCACATCTGCCATCTGTACGCTCACTCTCGCCTTACTGTTATCCTTGCTTACGAGGCTGTTTATCATATTATTCGTGCTATCTTTGGGTACTGCACTCATTATATTTTGTAGGTCAAACACGCTTGGTACAGCGTATCTTCTTGGCTCACCATCATAGTAAGCTTGATTTAGAAAACGCATAGTCTGCGATATAGACACGGGCTTAGAAAACTCATCGTACGTCTGCAGTCTTCTTTCCAGTAGGTCAATATTTAGTAAAGTCCGGAAATCTGTAATTCCTTCTGGCTTTTTAGTATCTACTACTATTTCAAATGGCATTACGCCTTTCACATTCTTTTCGAAGAACTTCAGGTCTACATACATTCTGTCGCTCTTTGAAATGTCATCTACCATATATCCCACATTTTTGAGCAATGCCATACCTATAATAGAAGCTACCACTATTGCTGTGGTGGCTATATAGACCATTTTTCTGTTATAGATGGCTATATCTGAGATACGACTTATTAGATTATTTAGGAATTTATAATCTAGGTGCTTTGTGTGTCTAGTCTTAGGATTAGGTAAGTAGCTAAATAGAACGGGGATAAGAATAATAGAGATAAGGAAAACGGCCATTAGTGCCAAGAATGCTGTAAGACCAAATTCTTGTAATACAGAACTACCGGTTAATGTGAATACTCCGAATCCTACTGCTGTAGTTAGGTTAGTAAATAATACTGCTCTTCCTACTTTAGATATTACTCGCTGTAAGGCTAGTATTTTGTTGCCATGAGCTTTAAATTCTTCGTGGTACTTATTGAGCAGATAGATGCAATTAGCTATACCTATGACCACTATGAGCGGAGGCAAAAGGCCTATGAACATGGTGATTTTATAACCTAGCAGTACCAAAATACCCATACACCATATTACGCCTACTATGACTGTAAGTAGGGAGAATGCCAGAGTAGGGAAGCTCCTAAAAAAGAATAATAAAATAAGAGAAGTAAGCAGTATAGATATAAGCGTGAACCTGACCAGCTCTTGCTTTATCATTTGCGACATTTTGGTGCGTATAAAAGGTAGGCCAGAGAAATGTACATCCACATCGTGCTTAGCACATACGGTTTCTATTTTCTCCTGCAGTCCATTTACGAAAGCTACTCGCTCTTTGGTATCTAGTATAGATTTCTCTAATGTGATAGCCATAAGAGAGAAATCTGAAGTATCACTGAACAATAGTCCTTCGTAAAATCGGAGATTTTTTAAACCTAGAGATAGACTATCTAGTTCTGCTTGACTAGTCGGTTTCTTACCTATATATTCTACGGCTTTGAATACGTTATTTTCAAAAGAATCTTCCTCGTAGTACTGAATCTCTGTTTCTTTTATCAGCTCCTTTAGGTTGGTGATCGATAGTACTTGCTTTATGTTTTCTGTTTCATTAAGCTCAGCAGTAAGATCATACCAATCGTTGAAAAAGTCTAATTGACGAATTTTTTCACTGTTGATTCCTACTACCATAACACTGCCATCATCACCAAAAGTTTGCTTAAACTCTTGATAGGCAATATTGTCCTTGTCGTCATCTGGGATAAACTTAGGGTTGTCATACGCTAATTGCAATTGGGTGGTCTTATATAGCATAAGAGCAGTGGTAAGTACCAAGAATATGATAAGGGCAAGTCTATTCCGAAGTATTGTAATGGCTATTTTTTCCCACATAAAAAAGGCTGCAAAAGTAGTTAAATGATAGGCAAAAGCAACTGTAGAAACCTAGGAGCAAATTGCCCTATTTGATGGCTTATCTAATTATTATTTTTTGGGATGAAATAGGGACTTCATTTGAAAATAATTCAATGAAATATATTCCGCTAGATATATCCGTTTTGATGAGAAAATTTGCAGGGAAATCAGACATTACTATTCGTTTGCCATCCATACCTTTTAGGGCATATGTATCTATATTAGCTTCAGCTTCTATCATCACATAGAATCTGCCATTGCTCGGGTTTGGGTAGATCATCTGCTTGTATTTTGGTATAGGCTTACGCACGGAAACCACGCCATTGCATTGGTCCATTATCTCTTGTGTTTCAGACGCTATAGTATTGAGTAGCAGAGCCACGCTATCTCCAGGGCACTCAGTGGGGCAGCCATTTCTGTGCATACTGATGGTGCCTAGATTATCTCCAAATGCATCTGGATGAGGAAAGTACTGCGTAGTACTTAGTTCTTCTTTTTTTAGTTTCCAAGCTAGCAAGTCCTTTAAGCTATTTTGCATGACTGTGGTGGGAGAGGTGAGGTTATAATTGCCTAGTAAGCATACACCCATAGTGCCTCCATTTTTGGCACAAAAGTGTGCTCCTTGTATGTTATCTTCATCTCCCTCATTCAAAGGATCTCTGCCAGAGAAGATGGTGCCATTAGGAGCTATCACAAAGTTGTAGCCTATGTCGTCCCAGCCATTGCTTTCTGTATGGAGCAGGTAGATATTCCGAATAGTATTTACATAGTTAGTATCTGTATTGCTGCCCTCAGAGTGATGGACTATGCAATGTTTTACTATAGTAGTTTTTCTTCCAGGTTTAGGTGCTGGTAGTCCCTCTCTCCATTCGCTTTGAGGTATAGTAGGCGGCTTAGTACAGTTGCTTTTGTTTTTGAGATTAGCGGGCAATTGTAATTGTACAGGTGGAGCATAAAAAAACTCTAGCTCTATGGCTGTAGACGTATTACTCTGCAATGTAATATAGCGAGTAGGGGAAGAGAAAACTCGAAATGAAGGCGGCATTTCTACCACGTCATTGGAGTAGAGTGTACCAAAGTCTATGGTGTTATTTTCGCTAGAAAAAGAAAGCTGAACGGAGGAGTAAGCACTCGTTGTGATTTTGATAGAAGTGTAATCTTGACCTAGGTCTATATGATAATCAACCTCCTGTATCATATTAAGATTGAGTTTTTTGAAAAAAACTGGAGAAGTAATACGAGATGAATCAGCAGCAATTTGAGGCTTTTCGACCACCATACTACGATGACTACTCACCTGAAAAGAGGTGGCGACATAGCTTAAAGCTATAATAAAAAGAATTCGTAGATGCACAGTTTGCTATTTATTACTTCAAAGATAACGAAGTAATAAACTCAATGTATGCCTATTTACTCACCTATTGCATTGAGATGACCAATGTCATAGCCATTTAGAAAATCTCGAATCTGCATCTGACGTTTGCCTTGTAGTTTTATATTTTCTAGATAGAGTATACCATTGGCACAGGTTACGGCTAAGTACGATTTGCCATCACTCGTATAGATGCCACTTTTTTGACTGGTTACTGTGCTTTCAAACCTAGCTTGGAACACCTGCATTTTCTTATCATCAAAAATAGTATGTGCCACAGGATATGGACTTAGACCTCTTATAAGATTAATAATATCCTCTCCATTTTGGTCCCAAGTTATAGCGGTATTTTCAGTAAAAAGTTTTGGGGCTTCTCTTAGGCTTTCAGAGGTTTTTTGGGGTATTTCCGCTAGATTTCCAGTAACTAGCTTTTCTAAAGTTTCGAGCACTGCTACTCCACCCAAATGCATTAATTTATCATGCAGAGTGCCCGCTGTATCTGTGCTTTCTATAGCACATTCTTTTTGTACTAGTAAATCGCCCGTGTCTATTTCGTGTTTTAGTTTAAAAGTACTTACTCCTGTCGTCTTTTCCCCATTTATGATAGCCCAGTTAATGGGTGCTGCACCTCTGTACTGAGGTAGGAGTGAGGCATGCAGATTGATGGTGCCAAGTGTCGGCATATCCCACACCACCACTGGTAGCATTCTGAAAGCTATCACTATTTGCAGATTTGCATTGTAAGTAGCTAGAGTTTTTAGAAACTCGTCATTCTTAAGGTTTGTAGGTTGTAGGCACGGAATATTCTGCTCTCTTGCATAAGTGGTCACAGGTGTGGCGAGCAGTTTCATACCGCGGCCAGCAGGTCTGTCTGGGGCCGAAATTACAGCTACTACGTTATAACCACTCGTGATTATTTGCTCCAGATGATAGCGAGCAAACTCTGGGTTACCCAAGAAGATTATCCGTAAGTCTTCCTTACTTTTCACTAGTGAATCAGATTAAATAATCTACTCCAACGGATTCTGCTAAAGAAATTCTTATGACGATTGCCATAAATACCGTCTTGCTCTATACTCATCCATATAAATAAGGCTTTTCCTACTACGTGATCTTCTGGCACAAAACCCCAATAGCGAGAGTCAGCACTGCGGTGTCTATTATCTCCCATCATGAAGTAATAGTTCATTTTTACCGTGTATTCTTTCAGTTCTTTGCCCTCTAGCATTGCCTTACCACCTACTATAGTAAAGGTGGGATTATTCTCGTATTTCTGGATTAGGTCTTTGTAAATCCAAGCTGTAGTAGAATCCATTTTTAATACGTCTCCTTTCTTTGGAATATAGATAGTACCGTAGTTATCTCTACTCCAAGCAAGCCTATCTGGTATATGAGGGTAGATTTCTGGGTACTTGCCTGCAGGGTCTATCTTTGGTGTAATGTCTACTATTCCGGGTAGTTTACTTAGTCCTTCTTTGTTAGCTGCTGAGATCCACATTTCGTATCCAGCTGCATATTCATTGTAGCCATATTCAGAAATATCTATGTTTTCTAAAGCCTTACGATCTAGTACAGTACTAGTCGTTACTTGATATGACATTTGACCATTTTCTTCTAGCGGTACAGCTGTTCCGTTTATGAAGACGTGCCCATTTACCACTTTTAGGCTATCGCCTGCTATACCAATACATCTTTTGATATAGTTGGTTTTTTTATCTACCGGAAAATCATCTTCTCCTGGATAGTTGAATACTACGATGTCATTGTTTTTAATCTTTTGTATACCTGGCAGTCTGTAGTACGGCAGTTTTAGAGCCTCAGAATAAGCCTTACCTCCAGTGATAGGAAGTTCTTGGTGTACAAAAGGGAATGAGATAGGAGTCATAGGCACTCTTGCCCCATAATTGATCTTACTCACGAAGAGGAAATCCCCTCTGAGAAGAGATTTTTCCATAGAAGAAGTTGGTATTTGATATGCTTCTATAAAAAACGTGCGAATAAGTGTAGCCGCTATTATAGCAAACATGGCTGCATCTATCCATTCGCCACCACTTGTCTTTTTACGATACTTATAGCGGAACATGTAATAGACCCAAATAGCTACTTGCCAAAATACAAAATAAATAAGGGGGCTTATAAAGCCAGCATCTGTTTGCGTAAGTAGTAAAACAAAAGTTAGAATATTAATTACCGTAAAAACGATATAAAATATTGCTGCTCTTTTACTCAGTAGCTTCCAGTCTTCTTTTAAGTTTAGTTTCATTTTATGTTTCTTCTATTCAAAGTTTAGCAAGTCTTGCATGCCAAAAACTCCTTTTTTATCTTTCATCCACTCTGCAGCTAGCACAGCACCTTGGGCAAAACCCAGTCTGTTTTTGGCATTGTGGCTTATAGTAATGGTATCTATGTCGCTATCGTAGCTTATCTGATGAAAACCAGGAACTTCGGGTTCGCGTTTACTCACTATTTGCAAATCAAACGGTGTAATATCCGCATCTTGTCCCTCTAGCAGACCAACGTATTTCTTTTTTCTATCAAGCGAGTTAATGATACCTTCTGCTAGTGTAACAGCAGTACCACTCGGGTGATCTAATTTTTGTAAATGGTGTGTTTCTTCCATTTGCACTTCGTATTGCGGAAAGCCATTCATAAGCTTAGCTAGTTTTTCATTGAGATGAAAAAGTATATTAACTCCAATACTAAAATTAGTAGCAGTAAATAATCCTCCATTTTCTTTCATTGCTTTTTTAGCAAGTGAATCATAGTCTGCATACCAGCCGGTAGTGCCTACTACTACAGGCACTTTAGCCTCAATACACTTAGAGATATTAGCCACTGCGGCATCTGGCCTACTAAATTCTATAGCCACATCACAATGGACTATTTCTTCTGCTGTAAAATCCGCGTCTATAACCGCACCTATAGTATGGCCTCTTTCTTTAGCCACATTTTCGATGGTTTTACCCATCTTGCCGTATCCTATTATTGCTAGCTTCATTCTATAGACGGCAAATCTAATACTAAACTTTGCTTTATTTGTGCCAAGCAAATCGAGATTTGAACAAAAAACAACGAAAATATTTCGGCATATTTCTACTCCTAGGATTTTTTGCCCTAGCTGGAGCATACTATGTCTTATTCTTAGGTAATACAAATGCCTCAGATGGCGAGTACTTCTATATACGATCGGATGATAGCTATGAGCAGGTTCTCCAAAATCTTACTGTCCATAATTTGATAGAGAATAAAGTCACCTTTGATTTGGTTGCCAAGCAGGCTAATCTGCCTAATAAGTACAAACCAGGACGGTATAAAATAGTTGCGGGTATGAGTAATCTAGAGTTGGTCAGGAAGCTACGGAGCGGTAAGTGGGAGAAGGTAGTCCTAAAGCTAAAAAGTGAGATGACACGCGATAGTATTATTAAGTATTTGGCCAATAACTTACAAGCAAACGAAGATGAGTTGCTCAAAGCTATGAACAATGCGTGGGTGTCAGAAAATGGATTTACTGCTGAGAATAAGTGGAGTATCTTTTTACCAGATCACTATCACTTTAACTGGGCTACTACCGCAGATAAAGCCATACTTAGGTTTGTAGATGAATATAATACGTACTGGACTGCTGACAGAATAGCCCAGGCAAAAGCTCAAGGGCTCACCACCAAGGAGGCTGTGATACTAGCTAGTATAGTAGATGGTGAGGCCATATTTGCGGATGAAATGCCCACTATAGCTGGACTATATCTCAATAGAATAAATAAAGGTATTCCGCTAGGAGCAGATCCCACGATATGGTTTGTAGTAGGCAAGGGGGAGCGACGCAGACTACTCTATGTAGACTTAAAAAAAGCACATCCGTATAATACGTATCTCAATGCGGGCTTACCTCCAGGGCCCATCTTCTGTCCAGATAAGCGAGCCATAGAGGCTGCTATAGCACCTAAAAAACATAACTATTATTATATGTGTGCTAAGCCAGACGGTTCTCTCAGACATGCCTTTGCCAATGGACTAGCAGAGCACAATCGGAATGCAGCGGCGTATCGTAGAAGCTTGGATAGGCAAGGGGTGCGGAGGTGATTTAAATTAATAATTTAAATCACAAAAAAATGCCTCGTATCTGAAAGATGTGAGGCATTTTTTTGTGTTTTATATGAATGAGTAGATTAACTACGTGATCTACGCTTAGCTCCGTGACTTCCGCTACTTCGGCTGCTGCTTCCACGACTTCCGCCATCTCTGCTGCCTCCTCTATATCCACCACGATCTCCGCCGCCTCTGTTTCTATCTCCGCCGCGGTCTCTATCTCCGCCTCTGTCTCTGCCGCCACCGCTTGGTTTTGGTGAGCTTTCTTCTATAGCTATTTCTCTGCCATTGAAATCCATGTCTTTGGCAGCACGCTGTAGGTCCGAAGTATGACCGCTTTCCATCTCAAAGAAGGAGAACATTTTCATGATTTCTATTTGACCCATAGCAGGTGTAGCTCCTCCTAGGTTACTGTTGATCATTCCCATCAGTATCTTAGGACTCATCCCATCTTTGTTACCCTGGTTTATAAAATAGCGGGTCATGTTAGCAGCAGTTTTATGCTCTGTACGCTCACGTCTGTCGCCACCTCTATCTCTGTCTCCTCCTCTGTCTCTATCTCCGCGTTCTCTTCTACCGCCTCTATCGTCCGATCTACTATTATCGCGATCTCTATTTCTGTCTCGCTCACGCTTGTCAGATGTTTTGTTCAGGTCTGGAGCATCTCTGTAGTACTCTAAGAATTTATTAAACTCTGTGCCTACTATTTTGGTGATAACTTCTTCCTTAGTCATATCCTCGAATTTCTCGAAAATTTGAGGTAAGAAGCTCTCCATATGGCTATTGGCTATCTGAGTTTCCTTGATGTTATCTATCAAGTTAAAGAGTTGCTTCTGGCATATTTCTTTACCCCCTGGGATATCTACACGCTCAAATTTTCTACCTATTTTTTTCTCTAGGTATCTAAGGCGTTTTTCTTCATTAGCTGTAAGTAGAGAAAGCGAAATACCTTCGTTTCCTGCTCTACCAGTTCTACCACTACGGTG
>DNBZ01000233.1:0-1674 GCA_003484585.1 Bacteroidota bacterium
ACTGGTGATGGTTCTGGGACATCATCGTCAGTTCCTGAACAATTAGTTAAGAAAAGTGCTCCAACAGAAAGTAGAGCGAATAAAGATAAAAATTTGATGTTTTTCATTTTGATATATTTTATAGTATCGCAAAGATACAATCTTCTTTAATTATTTTATTATCCTATTTTATTATTACCCCAACTTTACAAATATGCTTCTATACGGAATCAAAACTAGTTCTATAACCAATATATATATAGACAGACTAGAATTGGCATACCCTTTGCAATTTCTACCACCACATCATATCTGTGTAAAGGTATGTGCCAATTTGACAAAAATGACATTTGATAATAATATAAAGATAAGTGGCGACTTTGCCAATGAAGAGGATGGTTCTGAGATAATTTCGATAATCGCAGATAGCGATTTTGAAGATGACAACACTAGTGAGTATCCTAGTAATCTGCCAATATTACCACTTCGTAACACTGTACTATTCCCAGGTGTAGTATTCCCAGTAACTGTAGGTAGAGATAAATCTATAAAACTGATACAAGAAGCCTATAAAGGCGATAAAATAATAGGTGTAGTAGCACAAAAGGATCAGAGCATAGAAGACCCTACTGCTAAAGATCTATATCCGGTAGGTACACTTGCTCACATCTTGAAGATGCTGAAGATGCCAGATGGTAATATTACAGTGATTATACAAGGCAAGCGGAAGTTTAAGCTAGACGAAATAACTCAAGAGGATCCCTACTTTAGAGGTAATATCACTGCTACCACTGACAGCAAAGCTGCTAAGGGAAAAGAGACCAATGCCACCGTAAGCAGCATTAGAGATCTAGCATCTCAGATAGTGGAGGTATCTCCTAACATACCTTCGGAGGCTAACTTTGCTCTGAAAAACATTAATTCGCCAAATTTCTTAGTGAATTTCATTTCATCCAACCTTAACGTTAGCGTAGATGAGAAGCAAGAAATACTAGAACTGTCTATTTTCAAAAAGAAAGCAAATAGAGTACTCACTTATCTTGATAAAGAACTGCAGTTGCTGGAGCTCAAGAATAAGATACAGAGCAAAGTAAAGGTAGATCTAGACCAGCAGCAAAAGGAATATTTCTTACAGCAGCAGATACGTGCTATACAAGAGGAGCTTGGTCACGACTCGCCTGACAAGGAGATAGAAAGCTTAAGGGCTAGAGGGTTAAAGAAAAAATGGAACGACAAAGTAGGTAAAGCATTCACTAAGGAGCTAGACCGGCTGATGCGTATGAATCCAGCTACTCCAGACTACTCTGTAAGTTTAAACTATGCAGAACTACTGCTAGAGTTACCTTGGGATGAGTTTAGCAAAGATAATTTCGATCTAAAAAGAGCCAAAAAAGTACTCGACAGCGATCACTTTGGGCTAGAAAAAGTAAAGGAGCGTATCTTAGAATACTTAGCAGTACTGAAGCTAAAAGGGGATATGAAATCACCTATACTATGCCTATACGGCCCTCCAGGAGTTGGTAAAACCTCCTTGGGTAAATCTATAGCAAAGGCGATGAATAGAGAGTATGTGCGTATGAGTTTAGGGGGATTGCATGACGAGTCTGAACTAAGAGGACACCGTAAAACCTATATAGGTGCTATGCCCGGCAGAATAATACAATCTATTAAAAAAGCAGGAAAAAGTAATCCTGT
>DNBZ01000233.1:1845-12273 GCA_003484585.1 Bacteroidota bacterium
CCAGCTTTGAGAGATCGTATGGAGATTATAGATATCACGGGCTATACGGTAGAAGAAAAAATAGGCATTGCCAAGCAGCACCTGCTTCCTAAACAAAAGAAGGAGCATGGTCTGAAAGCATCTCAAGTAAAACTAAGTGACAAAAACATAGAAAAAATCGTAGATGAGTACACTCGAGAAAGTGGTGTAAGAACACTGGATAAGCGACTTGCCAAAATATGTAGATGGCAAGCAAAAGAGATAGTTTACGAAAACAACCCATCTCCTACTATATCTAGTGAGTTGATAGAAACTATATTGGGCAAAGACAAAATAGAGAAAGATACCTACGAAAACAATGATGTAGCTGGAGTAGTAACTGGTCTGGCTTGGACTAGTGTAGGCGGCGATATACTCTTTGTAGAGAGTTCCCTCACTAAGGGAAAGGGTAAGGTAACTCTTACAGGTCAACTAGGAGATGTGATGAAGGAAAGTGCTATTAATGCTATCACTTGGCTTAAGGCCAATGCAGAAACATTTGATATCAATCCATTGATTTTTGACCAATACGATGTGCACATCCACTTTCCCGCAGGAGGAATACCTAAAGATGGGCCTAGTGCAGGAATTACTATACTTACGGCATTAGCGTCACTTATGACCCAACGCAAGGTCAAAAGTAAACTCGCTATGACGGGTGAAATAACTTTGAGAGGTAAAGTGCTACCGGTTGGAGGTATTAAAGAAAAAATACTAGCTGCCAAGAGAGCGGGTATTAAACAGATAATCATGTGCAAGGCCAACAAGAAGGATATTGACGATATAAAACCAAGTTATATTGCTGACTTATCTTTTCATTTCGTAGACCAAATGACTGAGGTGCTAGATAATGCATTGATGAAACAGAAGGTGAAAAATGCTAAGACCTGGACAGTGAAAGAAGACAAAAAGCCTTAGATTTATCTAAGGCAAATATTTTATTGGTTCATTGAGAATATAATTTATTGCCTCAACCCGATTTCATTTCTAATGGAACTCTTGCTATCTCTTACTCTAAGTTAAGATATAGGCTCTCCTTACAGGTTTTAAATGTAAAAGAGTGGATGAGTTACACTTTTTCTCGAAAAAAAAAACAAAGGATGAATACTGCTTTATCTAGGATCCAGAGGTAAAACTCTAGCCGCTACTTTGCTACTAGTTTAATCCAATCTGACATATCCCAGATCACTTGAAAATCTACATTATTGGGCGAAAAGTAGTCCTGAGGACTAGATCTTTCTGCTTTAGTAGGTGTGAATAGATGAGTCAAACCAGGATAACTTCGCATAGTAACATTGGGCTGTGTACCAACTACATCTTGCCAAATTTTATACTCACTCATTGGTATTTGGTAATCCATTTCCCCTTGCATTATAAAAAAGGGCATCTTCTTATTAGCACTGAGAGTGCTTACAGGACTATAATTATCTATCCCTTTCCAAAATTTACCCGGCCAATATCCAAGTAATAATTCTGCGGAAGTAGAATCTGTATAGTTATTGGTCCTTATATTTTGAGCTCGCTCTGTATTCTCTTTTATTATTTTCGCTTCGGCTTTACTTATCTCACCATCGAAGCTAGTAAGGTATTCCATTTGATAATCTATTAGATCTTCAAGTCTACTAGAGTTGCCAGAAAACAATATGGCTCCATTAATTAAATCCCCAAGTGAGTCTGCTATAAGCGGCATAGCATAAGCTCCAAGGCTGTGTCCCAGCATAACGTATTTGCCAAAATGCAAGGAGGTATCTTTTTGTATATGAAGCAATGCACTTACGGCGTCATTTATAGTCTCGTCATATAAATCAAACTGGCCTTTAAGCGTTTCAGGATAAATATTAGACCGCTTGTCATATCTATATGTAGCTACTCCTTTGCTAGCCAGACCCATAGCTAAGTCGTAAAAAACTTTATTGGGACCTATAGTTTCATCCTTATCATTTGGGCCACTACCGTGTACTAGCACTACTAGAGGACATTCATTGCATTCTAACGGTATCACCAACTCTCCTGGAATATTGTATCCATGACTTTCAAAATTGGTGTACTTTTTCCCTGTTCCTAAGTTCTTAGCATACTCTGGGGCCTCGTATCCTAATTGAGAAATAAACAGTCCAGATATTTTTCCTTCAGCATTTGTGCTTAGAGCCACCTCAAGTGCTCCAGCCTCGAACTGTAATAATCCTTTTTGTTTTATTCCTTCATCTAGAGATGTAGTCTTTACATTCTTAACTTCTTTGTATTGACCAACCGTACTTTCCAGTTGTTCCCAAAGCGTGCTAAGTTGTTCCTTACTAACCTTGCTTTTCATGTTATCATCAAAGCATCTGAACACCTTATTATATTTATGTTTCGCAAGCAATAGAGAAACCTCTTGTATACTAGTTTGTGCGAATACTGAAGAAGAAAGCACTATAAATAAGAGTGTTATGTTTCTCATATAGCTGGTAAATATACGCTTAGACCTTGTCAAAACGTCTTAGCTGCTTTACAAAAACAGCCATATCCTTAGGATACTCAGCTACAATACTAAGTGGAGTCCCATCCATATCTTCTAATTCTAAAGAGTATGCGTGAAGTGCAAATCGCGAAATCATAGGTGATTCCTCATTGGTTTTATTGGTAGTGAAATTCTTTTTAATCTTAGAAAGATAGGGCAGCTTGCCTCCATAAATTTCATCGGCTGCTATCGAAGCATTCTGAGACCCCAAGTGAATTCTAATTTGGTGTTGTCTTCCACTTACAGGTACGCAGCCTATCAGACTATAATGACGAAAGTTTTCTATCGTGTTAAAAATCGTCTTACTTGCTTTACCCTTCTGCTTGTTTACTGCACTTCTTCCACTACGTGTAGTGATAAGTGGTAAGTCTACTTCTAAATTTTCAAATTTATGAATCCCATCGGCCACCGCATGATAGACTTTTTTTACTCTTCGTTTTTCAAAAGAAACTGCTGCATGACTATATGCTTTGGCGTGCTTAGATATAAGCAATACACCGCTTGTCTCCTTATCTAATCTATGACAAAGCTGATAATCTGGGTTATACTTTTTGGCCAATTCTATTACCGATTCGGCCTCTCCTAGCCTCTCGTGTAAACTTGCTACACCGGCAGGCTTGTTTATTGCCACATAGTTATCGTTTTCGAAAACTATTTGATCTTCAAATTTTATCCTTTTCAATTTTTTAAATAGGCTAAGGCTTCATTATACGATAAGGTTTGCTGTTCCCCTTTTATTAAATTTTTGACCGTGAGATTGCCCGTAGACATTTCTGTATCTCCCACTACAAGTGCATATTTTACGCCTATTTTATTGGCGAAATCAAATTGCTTATTTATTCTCTTTAAGTCGGGAAATACGATGGCTTGTAATCCGTCCTTTCTCAATCTTGACGCTAATTGCACTGCATACACTAGTGAAGCTTCATCAAAATGACATAAAAGAATACTTTGATTCGTGTGCAGGTTATCTGGCCAAAGTTCAGCCGCTTCTATTATTTCATAGATTCTGTCTATCCCAAAACTTATCCCTACTCCTGAAACATCCTTTAGTCCGAAAACTCCAGTCAAGTCATCATACCTTCCTCCTCCAGATACACTCCCCATACCGCTGTCTGGCACTATAGCCTCAAAAATACAACCTGTATAATAGTCAAGTCCTCTAGCAAGACTTAGGTCTAACTCTACTCTTATATCTAATTTATTATCTCCTAAAAAGGTGAGCACTTTAGCTAAATCATCAATAGCATTTTGTGCTATAGGATTATTATTAAATGCTTTAGCAAAAACAGCTAAATTTTCTGTGGTGAGCTCAGCATTGTCTATAATGGCAAATAATTGCTTGCACTTACCCTCGTCTATTCCGTAGGCCGTGAGTTCTTTTATCACCCCATCCTCACCTATTTTATCTAGTTTATCTAACGTGCTTGTAAATTTACCTACCGGGAAATCAATTTTAAGCTCATCTACCAAAGCTTCTAAAAACTTACGATGATTCACTTTTAGCACGGCATTTGGCAGGCCTAAACCTACAAATACCTCATTGTAAATTTGAATAAGATCAGCTTCATGAAGCAAAGAATTTGAGCCTATACAATCTGCATCGCATTGTGTAAACTCCCTAAATCTTCCTTTCTGTGGTCTATCTGCCCTCCATACATTTTGGATTTGATATCTGCGAAAAGGAAATGTAATATCATTACGGTGTTGCACTACAAATCGTGCAAATGGCACGGTAAGGTCATACCGTAAACCTAGCTTAGATTCCCCTGCTATCCACGCTCCAGGCAAGAGTTTTTTTAGGCCTTCTGCTTGCTCACTTGTCACTTCTGCAGCTAGCTCCTTATTACTCCTTATTTTATATAGTAATTTGTCTCCCTCTTCACCGTACTTGCCTTCGAGCGTTTCTAATTTTTCTAAAGAAGGTGTTTCTATAGGCTCAAACCCATACTTTTTGTAGACCGCTTTTATGGTGTCTAGAATGTACTCCCTCTTCCTCATTATCTCGGGACCAAAGTCCCTTGTTCCTTGCGGGTTAGATGGTTTTTGCATTGCGGCAAATGTACATTACTACGGTTTAAAAAAATTATTAACCATCCGATAGTTATATTTTTGAAGGGATAATTTAAGCGAGTCCAGCATACTCTTGCTCTTCATCTTATTCTCGGAAGCCAAATTGTGAATCTGTTTTCGGTCTTCTATATAATTATATAGTTTAAGATTATTACCACCGCTCCATTCCAGCGTGAAGCTATCTGTAGTATATACAAAGACATTACCATCATAATGAGTAATATGAGAACTTACTGAATCTAGTAAAAAGGTACCTGCAGCAACCAGCTGTGGCACCCCTGCTAAAGCTTTTATAGTAGTACTAATATCTATATGCTGCACAGGTCTATCTACTTTGTCAGGAGCTAAAATTTCAGGAGCATATATCAGCAACGGCACCTCATATTTTCCCCTATACGATTTATATGTTTTAGTTTCATTAATAGACGTATGGTCAGCCGTTATTATAAAAATAGTATTTTGAAACCATGGCTGGGTTTTAGCATTTTCAAAAAACAGGCGTAAAGCCTCATCTGTATAACCAACAGCCTTATGTATAGGTAATGTGCCCTCTCGCAAGTAACTATACTCACTAGGCACAGTATAGGGGTGATGACTACTTAGAGTAAAGACGGTAGAAAACCAAGGGGAACGTTGTTCACTCATCTTCGTATTTACAAATTGGAGAAATGGCCCATCGAAGATACCCCATGTACCATCAAAATATTTGAGGTCTGGATACTGTTGCCTACCATAGTACGCATCTAATCCTTGTGCATATAGAAATGGCCTAAAACCCATAGACTGTTCATCTGCACCGTGAAAAAACGAAGAATAGTAACCCTGATTGTGCAGAGCTTCGGGCACCGATTCAAAATCCTTCTGAGTGTACAACGACCCAATCAATGGTTGTTTCATTAGAGCAGGCATACCTGCTAAAACTGAAGCTACAGCATCCATTGATTTTAATCCATTAGCATATGCATTGGAGTAATAAATAGACTGAGTAGCAAGAGAATCTAGAAAGGGAGTGTATGAAAGTCTATTTTCTAAATTACCACCTGTGTACTCCTTGCCAAAACTTTCTAATAAAATAAGACAAATATTAGGCTTGTTGGTGTTCGTGTTTTTATAAATTTTGACGTCTGAGGCAAGTGCCTCTTTTAAGGTTTCTTCATCAAAATAAGCAATATATTCAATCTCATTTTTACCATAAGACTCCAAAAGCACATACACAGGGTTAATAGCTGTAGTAGCTTCTTCGGCAGACAGATTGGAATATGCATCCAAAGAATTGAGCGGTTTTAGTTTAAAACCACCACGAGCCAAAAAAACTAAGAGTAAGAATGACGTGAGACAGAAAAATATTCGTTTGATTCCTGAAATTTCTATTCGAGTAAAACTGTACAGCTTATAAAGTCCAAACACGAATACTATCACCAAAATAATTGCAGGCCAATAAGCAATCGCATATCCCCATAATATAGCAGGCTCTTGCCCTTGGATCAGCTGAAAGACTTCTGTGCCTAATATAGATTTACTAGTAGGAAAATAAAATGCTGCTATTAAGCCAAAGACCAAGGCAGATAAACTAAGTAGAATAAAAAGAAAAACACTAAGCCAATGAATGAACTTATTTTTGAGAAAAAGATTGATGCCAGACACTATAAACAGCGGAGAATACCATATAGCCATTGTCTTTAGGTCGAATCTAGTTGCATACAACAGATAGTCCAACCAAGAGTGAATGACCAGCGAGTTGTCCATAGAAAACAGCACTATTCTGCTCACCCAAAATGGAATAATAAGGATAAGCACGAAGCCTAGAATTCTTTGTAAATTTTTTATACTACTTTGCACTTGAAAATAATGCAAATTATGCTAAATTTGCAGTCCTTCAAAAGAAAAGCTAAATAAATTATTTAGTTAATTTATTAAAAGGAACATTAAACGATATAAAGAAATAAGAAATGAAAAGCGAAATACATCCAAGTAACTACAGATTAGTTGTATTCAAGGATATGTCTAACGGTGAGCAGTTTTTAACTAAATCTTGTGTTGACACAAAAGAAACCGTCAAATACGAAGATGGTAATGAATACCCAGTTTACAAGTTAGAAATTTCGAGTTCATCTCACCCATTCTACACAGGTAAACTAAACTTTGTGGATACTGCAGGTAGAATTGACAAATTCAACAAGCGTTACGCAAAAAAGAAATAAAGTTTATATACTTTTAAAAAGCAAAAGGCTCTCTATATTTGGAGAGCCTTTTTTTTTATGAATATAATTTTATTTGATGACAACGGAAGAGATAATCTTCTTCCCTTATGCTACACTAGACCTTGTGGAGATCTAAGAGTAGGTATACTTACCATCGCCAAAAAATGGGAACACCATTTAGCAGCTCAAGTGTCATTTCTTACTCAAGACTATCTGACAATTAAATTCCCGGCTATATACACCCAAGAAAATTACTATATCAACGGGCGATTACTGGTAAATTATGCTATTCTAGATTTAATACAAGAACTGCAGGCCGGCCAGTCGTTACATAAAGATGGTAATATTGTAGCATTTAAATCTTCAGAAATATATAAGAACTATACCGCAATAGAAGATGCCTGCACTAGTAAAACAGAAGCAGAAATAGCTTTAGACCTAATTACCTATACACACGATATATTCACATTCAATGGTCAGCAGCTACAAGTTGATTTTGAAACCTTAACAGCTGGCAGAAAAAGCAAAGAAGCTTCTAAAACAAATACATTTATAGGTGATAATATATTTATAGAAGAAGGTGTCAGCATGGAAGCCGCAGTACTTAATAGTACAAGCGGCCCTATCTACATTGGTAAAAACGCTACAGTAATGGAAGGCAGCCTAATTAAAGGACCTTTTGCTCTTTGCGAAAAATCAACTATCAAAATGGGATCTAAAATATACGGAGATACTACCGTAGGACCTCAGTGTAAAGTAGGAGGTGAAGTAAGCAATACCGTCTTTTTTGCCAATAGCAACAAGGGACATGATGGTTTTATTGGAAACTCTGTAATTGGAGAATGGTGTAATCTTGGTGCAGATACCAATTGTTCAAATCTTAAAAACAACTATGCAGAAGTGAAACTATGGAATTATCCAAAGAAAAGATTCACTAAAACGGAACTGCAGTTTTGCGGCTTAGTAATGGGAGACCATAGTAAGTGTAGTATTAATACAATGTTCAATACAGGGACTGTGATTGGCGTATCAGCCAATATATTTGGTGCCGGATTTCCTAGAAACTTTATTCCCTCATTCTCTTGGGGTGGCTCAGCGGGTTTCTCAACATACTCATTATCTAAATGCTATGAGACGTCAAGACTAGTAATGGAGAGAAGGAACGTAACATTTGACGAAACAGAAAAGAATATACTAAAAAACATCTTTCAAGAATCTGAAGAATATAGAATTTGGGAGAACAAAAAATTACACACATGAGACAAAAAATAATAGCTGGAAACTGGAAAATGAACCTTGATTTAGATCAAGGCAAGGAATTGTTAATTAAAATAATCGATTCTGATTTAAATTCAAATTGTGTGACAATTGTTGCACCACCCTATATTCATTTGAATAGTTTCAAAATGTTACTATCACATACTAATATAGCTCTAGCAGCTCAAAATTGTCACCAGCAGGACTCTGGTGCATATACGGGAGAAATTTCCGTTGAGATGCTAAAAAGTGTTGGTGTAGAATATGTAATTCTAGGACACAGTGAGAGGCGTGAATATTTTCAAGAAGACAGTATTGCTATTTCCTTTAAGGTCAAAAATGTTATAAATCACGGTTTACGACCAATATACTGTTGTGGTGAAACTTTAGCAGAAAGACAAGAAGGTGAGCATTTCATTACTATAGAAACACAAATAAAGCAGGGACTCTTTCACTTGAATGAAATGGAACTACTAAACTGTGTAATTGCATATGAGCCTGTCTGGGCAATTGGGACTGGAGAAACAGCGTCACCGGAGCAAGCACAAGAAATTCATAAATTTATCCGAAATACCATTGCTAAAGAATATGGGGGAATGGTTGCAAATAATATCAGTATCCTTTATGGAGGTAGTGTAAAACCAGCCAATGCAAAAGAACTATTTACCTGCCCAGATATAGACGGAGGCTTAATAGGAGGTGCTGCACTAGACGCAGATAACTTTAAAGCTCTTACAGACAGCTTTTAAGAGAGTACTGTAGTTGCTAAAACAAGTAACCCAACCCAATAGCTAGTTGATCTAAAGGTCTAAATGAAACCCTTTGGTCGCTATTGCTTCCCGTTCCGTCATACTCTTGCAAATTCACATTCAGATTTGCTCTACTTTCAAAGGACAGTCTAATATTATCAAATGGCTTATAAGAAACCCCTACCAATGGTTTAATGCCAGTGCTCCAGTAGTAACCGTAATAATCTTGTCCTTGAACTCTGTTAAATGCAGAATTAAAATACAGGTCAGAAGCCACATATAAGTTTACAAATTCTAAATCCTCTATTAATAGATTTTTCTGAATCCCGATTGAGAGGTCATACTGAACAGTGCCCTTATTGGTAACCACACTATCGGTACGAGTTTCTTTATCGGTTTGCACAAAGACTCTTAAACCTGCTCTCAATTGCAAATCTTCCTTTACACTCTTTCTATACAGGAGTTGGTAACTACTTTGCTGACCAAACTTCAATGGAGCTACCACTAGTGCTACTTCATTATTTAACTTTTGTGCTTGTACAGTTGAAACAGTAGCTAGAACGATGACGATTAAGAGTATATATTTATTCATTTTGATTCTGCAATTATACAAAATAAAAAGGGCTTCAATTTTCATTGAAGCCCTTAGCTTATATTGTTGCTATTATATGTTTCTATTTACTTGATTGATTAAAGTCAATTCTTCTTGTACTATAATCTACATCAGAACCTGAAGCGTAACCAGTACTGATTCTACTTCTTTCTATTCCGTAATTAGCTTCTAAGTGATCCATGATAGAGTTAACTCTTTTATAAGCTAACTGCTCACCACTTTTACTAGCGGTATATCCTATAGCTGACACATTTAACCCTGGACAAGACTTCATTTTCTCTGCTATTGTATAAAGAACACCATAAGAAGAAGGAGAAATTTTCGAACTGCTATTATCAAACATAACAGTAGGTAAAGTTACTTTATCACAGTCGCAGCAAGCGTTACCCATTTCAACAGCTTGTCCCCTTACATTTACTAATGCATCCGCAGCAGTATTAGGTTCTTCATCTATACCGTTTGGCACACCGTCACCGTCAGTATCTAAAGCAACACCATTTTCATCAACTTCAGTAGAAATAGAGAATGGTTGCAAATCTTTACAATCATTTACGCCATCTCCGTCAGAGTCCATTACCTTTCCATTTGGCCAAACCTTATCGCATTCTGACTCAGCTTCTGAATCAGTAAAATCATTTACACCATCACCGTCAGCATCTTCAAGAAGAATTTTAAGTTTATTAGTGACTTCAATAAGAGTATCAAGGTCAGCATATATAGTTTCCATTGGGTTCAACCAATCATAATGCTTATCTTGACCTTTGGCACCAAGCTTAATAGAAGCTTGAAGTCCTACTATTGTATAGAAATCAGAAAATCTATTTTCAGTTACTGGGAAATTAAAACCATCTAGGTCGTCAGACCGAACCCATTGTGTTCTCCACTCTAAACCTAAATCTAACCATTCACCGAAGTTTCTTTTTAGACCCATACCAAATGGGATAGTCAGATTCCTTCCTTTGTAGTAGGTATCAGCATTTGCTACATCTTCGAATGTTCCTGTTGCATCACTCCAAA
>DNBZ01000070.1 GCA_003484585.1 Bacteroidota bacterium
GAGAATTAAAATAAAGTAATAATCGCTAGTTAGACTAGCACACGAAAAACATTTATTAAACACACAAACATTTAAATTAAAAATTATTATGAACGCATTAAGAAACAAAGTACAATTGATCGGTAACCTAGGTATGAACCCAGAAGTAAAAGAACTAGAAGGTGGACGCAAGGTGGCCAAATTTACCCTAGCTACCAACGAGTATTACAACAACAAAAAAGGTGAGAAAGTGCAAGAAACACAATGGCACAATATCGTAGCCTGGGGCAAAACTGCAGAACTCATGGAGCAACTCCTAGACAAGGGAAAAGAAGTGATGCTAGAAGGCAAACTAACCAACCGCACATGGGACGATAAAGATGGGAACAAGCGATATATTACAGAAGTGGTAGCCAATGATTTCTTACTTATGACACCAAAAGAAGGTGCTAAAAAAGAAGGCGATCTCCCTTTCTAAAATCCATTTATCAAGCAAAAACGGTCGTTGGTAAATGGAGCGTAACCTTAGTCGCTTAGGACCGTTATGAAGCTGTAAGAATTTTAGTAGTTAAGTATTTTTCAGTTTATCAATGGGACCTAGTGCAACCGCACTGGGTCCTATTTTTTGTTACCTTATTCCTCCTTCAATATCTGAGAAGTGTGCTCTTTGGTTTTTACCTTTTCTATCACATCTTCTATCACACCATCCTCGTCTATGATGAACGTAGTGCGAGCCACGCCCATGTACTGTTTGCCATACATACTTTTCTCTACCCATACGCCATAAGCTTGTATGGTTTCTTTCTCTGTATCTGCTAGCAAGTCAAAACTTAACTTGTACTTATCTATGAATTTGATGTGCTTCTTTTCTGTGTCTGGGCTTACTCCTAGCACTGCGTATCCTTGCTTCTGTAAAGCTCTGTGATTTTCTGTTAGATTACACGCTTGTGCTGTACATCCTGGGGTATCATCCTTTGGATAAAAGTAGAGTACTAGTTTTTTACCAGCATAATCTGCTAGAGATACTTTTTTGCCTTTTTGATTTATTCCGCTGAATGCTGGAGCCTTCTCTCCTATTTGTGGTATTGCCATATAGCTACAACAATACATTGTAGAATTAGATTATAAATAATCTATAGTCTTTTTTCTTTGCACTATATCAATCTAGCACCACAAGGCAAGTATGTACTGAAGATGGTAGAGGGTAAGTTAGTTTCAGAATTTAGTGCAATACAGATGGAATGTAGAGAAGGAAATGGAAAAGATATTAGCACTACAGAAGGGCACATAGTCTGGGAATAATACAAGAAATTTATTTATTACACTAAGATAAGAATAGGTCTTTAACTACCAGAGAAAAGTCTATTAACCTGATTTTGATTATTATTTTGGATTCAGAACATTTTTAAATAGTGAGTTTCGAGTGAAAGTGGTGAAGGAATAGCGAGCTATTCCAAGACAGTTTTAGGAAGAAAATGGCTGTTTAAATGTGTAATCGACCTGTTTTGTCCATAAAATCTGCATCTCAAAAGAATAGTCGAAATCAGGTTATTACAATGTAATAGACTTTTTTATTTCGGTTTTATTCCCCTTATCATCTCGAGCTACTAGTTTAAACTCGTAGGTCCCAGGTTTTATCCAACTTGGAATCTCGCCCCATACAGCTCCTGTCTTGGGCTCGTACTCTGCTAGTATCCACTTGTCATCTATAGAGCACGTTACGCTACTTACTCCGCTTAGATTATCCGTAACACGGAATCTATATTTTTTACCAAAACTAATAGTCTTTGCCACCGGCGACACATTATCATAAGTGATAGCATACTCGCCTAGTGAGCGGGTTCTAAAACTAAGTGTATTGCCGTTTAGTGATCCTCCTTCGTAGTAGGTTCGCCTACCATCAAAACTTACTCCGCATAGCTTATCTCCATACTGGAGCCACTCAGCAGGTACGCTGTATTGTATATTAATGTAAGTATGCAGTGGCGTGTAGGCATAGTGCATCTGTAGGGTTTTGCTCAGCATCTTTTCCTTTTTAGGTTTTATACTCATTTTAAAATCAAATGGATGATACACCGCTTTGCTCGGCACATTTATATTCCATTCGTAAAAATTAAAGGATTTGCTCCCAGTCACCCTTTGCTTTTCTTCGTAGGATGTGCTGGCTACTTGCAGAGCTTTGGCACTGGTATCTCCCACTACTATCCACGTAGCAGAGTCCATAAGCCCAGCATAGTCTTGTATGTATACTTTCATCTGTATTGAGTCTCCGTGTTGCAGGTTTATTTCTCCATTTTGGTTTTGCTTGTAGTATGGCAGTGGATTATAGGATTCTTTGAAAAGTCGGATATACGTTTTGTTCTCCTTCCACTTGAGGTACGGATCTGTATGAGTATAGATATATCTCCCTTGGTCAAAATTGAATTTTTCTATCTGGTACTGGTAGAGCATTTTCCCGTTGGCAGTAAGCCAGCAGTAATTTATGCCCAGCACATTCTTTTTATCGGTAAAATAATCGTCCGTGTACAGCCCAAAACTATAAGGTCCGGGTGGCAGATTTAGTGCTTTAGTATTTTTAAGGTACTCGCTCCACTTACTCACCGTAGTATAGGGATACTCCCCTTCGGAGTAGAGCATTTCTTTGTCTTTTTGGTAAATACTTATCCGTTTCACCTCAGGGTTTATTTTATCTGTCACTTGCAAACCGTGCAGTAGCGGATTAGTACTTTCTCCTCGGGAGTTGCGTATCTCGAAATGTAAATGCGGGCCACCGCTGCCCCCAGTATTACCGCTTAGGGCAAAGTTTTGGCCTTTGGTCACCTTTATCTCTCCAGCTTTAGGATATAGTTCTATCTCAAACTTGCGTTGCTGGTATTGTGCCTCTTTCACATAGTTAGCCAGTTCCCCTTTAAACTCTTTTAAGTGACCGTATACAGAAGTATATCCATTGGGATGTTGTATGTACACCACTCTACCGTAGCCTGTAGTACTTACCTTTACTCTAGAAACATATCCATCTGCTACAGCCAGCACTTTCCATCCTTCTACCCCACCCGTACGTATGTCTAACCCTCCGTGAAAATGATTTCCTCTCAGCTCACAAAAAGTACCCGACACATAGATGGCACTATCAAATGGATTTTGAAAATACGATTGACTATACTTATTTGAATTTCGCTGAAACACATAATGTTCCTTATCAGACA
>DNBZ01000276.1 GCA_003484585.1 Bacteroidota bacterium
CTCCCCAACTATTTCATGTGTGCCCGATTTAGGTCATCAATTCAAGTTGACTCGACTAGAATACTACATCTCTGGAATCAGTATTACACATGATGGAGGTATGGAAACGAAAGTTTCTGACACCTATATATTGGCAAAAGCAAACCAAACTAACAGTGTACTTCTGGGAAATTTAGATGTGACCAACATTGAGTCTATCAATTTTTCTATAGGAGTAGACCAGCCGCCCAACTTGCGGGGAAACCAAGTATGATGAATCCCACTGGCGGCAAAGTAAATACTGGACATAATCACGGAGGTGGCAGTATGGAGCAATCACAAGTGATGGAATCTAAATCAATAAGCCCCGAGGCACAGAGTGGACTTGCAGGCATATTTGATGCTTACCTGGCGTTAAAGAACGATTTGGTACACGACGATTACTCTAAGAGTGAAAAGTCGATGAAGGCCTTTCAAAATAGTTTATCCCGCATTAATATGTCCCTTTTCAAAGGGGATAATCATAATGTATGGATGAAACATAGTAGCACCTTAGAAAAGCTCACCAAAAAGTTTCTAGTAGCGGAGGATATTGGTTCTGCTAGAGATGTATTTATTTTAATTTCAGAACAAATGATAATGATAGCCCAGAGCTTTGCTCCCAATAAAGAACTCTTTGTACAATATTGCCCGATGGCAGATAG
Source organism: Bacteroidota bacterium (assembly GCA_003484585.1). Classification (GTDB taxonomy): domain Bacteria; phylum Bacteroidota; class Bacteroidia; order NS11-12g; family UBA9320; genus UBA9320. The sequence continues at coordinate 684 of DNBZ01000276.1, forward strand.
GAACAATGGGGCTAGATGGCTAAGCGAGTCCAAGGTGGTAAAGAATCCTTACTTCGGTGAGGCTATGCTTAAATGTGGTGAAGTGACTGAGGAGCTGCACAAGCAGTAGATTACAAATAGTCTAAAAACCCCCTGTAGCATTTGCATATATCTGTACTAATCTGCAAATGCATATCATCATACCAATAAATCTCCTAAAGCGTTATACCTTTGCAATCCAATGAAAAAGCTTTTAGCTATACTGGTTTCCTTTCTATTCTTGCTACCCTCTGTAGGGTTGCATATAGACCTGAAGCATTGCTGTGGCGGAGTAGAAAACATAGGAATAAGTCATCAAGCAGCCGTAGCAATTTCTGAATGTTGCGATGTAAACAAAACGCAGTCTTGCGAAAATAATCTGGAGCTAGTAGTTCCTCAGCATTTAGTAGATGCTTCTTTAGCTAATTCAGTAGAGATCCCATCGCTTGCTGTACTCCACTTACCTTTCCAAACTTTCATACCTGTGGCCGTTTCACTGCACATCAGCGAATTCCACTATAGAGAGACCAGTCCAGAGCCGCCCTCTCAGGCTCTACTTCAAGTGTTTTTATGTTAGGATTTTAAGATACTCGCACACTCGATATTCTTAAATTTTAACACTCAATAAAAACACAAAATAATGAAAAACATATTCGCACTCATTGCCATGCTAAGTATCTGCATGTACGCAAGTGCACAACACGAACACACCGAAATAAAGGGGAAAGTACTCTTTAGCAGTGGTGCAGAAACCTCTCCACTAGCGGGAGCATTTATTCACTGGGAAGGAAAACCAGCCGGAGTATTCACCAATAAAAAAGGCGAGTTCATCATAGAACACCACCATGATTCGCCAGTTCTCATAGCTTCTTTTGCAGCGTATACCACAGATACACAGTATATCAGTAAAGAAGATTCCCTATACACATTCACGCTAAAAGAGCAAAACGAACTAGGCACCGCTGTGGTGCTAGCCAAAAGAATTACGTATGGCTTGAGTAAACTAAGTCCACGAACAACAGTTCTACTGGGAGAGCGTGAGTTTCAAAAAGCAGCATGCTGCAACTTGTCTGAAAGTTTCGAAAACTCTCCGGCTATTGACGTGAGTTTTAGCGATGCAGTGACAGGTACTAAGCAGATTAAGATGCTAGGACTAGATGGATTTTATACTCTTATAGGTAGAGAATACATGCCGAGTGTCCGTACTATTAACTCCTACTACGGACTGAGTCACATACCCGCAGCTTGGGTAGATGCTATACAAATCACTAAAGGTGCTGGTAGCGTGGTAAACGGATATGAGAGTATCGCTGGACAGATAAACATTGAGCTAAAAAAGCCTTTTGGTAAAGAGAAATTTCTGCTAGACCAGTTTGTAGGCGGCGGGGGAAGAATAGAGACCGACCTAATGTATGTAAAGGATATCAACAAGCACGTGGCTACTTCTTTACTAGCACGCTACGGCTATCGTGGAGTACAAAACGACAGAAATAAAGACGGATTCTTGGACATGCCACTGAGCAAAGATTTCAAGGTAATGAACCGCTGGCAGTTTTATACCGAAAGCGGTTTTGAAGGGACTGCTAATGTCAGTTTCCATACAAATGAGCAAGATGCTGGACAAACTCAGTACTACGAAAATCCAGCAGCAGGATATGGTATAGAAATAGACTCTAAGGTAATAGACGCATTTGCTAAGCTAGGCAAGAGCATCAAAGGCAAAGAGTTTAGCAGCTTTGGATCTCAATATAACTTCAACCACAGTGAGATGACGAGTGTATACGGCTCGTCTACAAATAGTAAAACCTACCAAGCTCATAGTGATCAAGCCTATGTAAACCTACTGTATGAAGGAATCTTGGGCAACTCATTTCACCAGTTTCAGACAGGGCTATCTTTCTTGTATGACAACGTAAGAGAAAACTACGATGGATTCCGTTTTGAGCGTGAGGAAACAGTACCTGGAGCCTTTTTGGAGTATACCTATAAGCCAAAAGAAACCTTCA
>DNBZ01000248.1 GCA_003484585.1 Bacteroidota bacterium
AAACTCAAAAATTTTATTCTTTTCCCGGAGGAACTGGCAGAGGTGGTTTCCTAATGTTTGAACTCTTATAACACCAACAATCCCATATCCCTCACTACATCCATCTCCTCACTAAACCATAATGCCTCTATGTCGTCGTAGTCTTTTTCGAAGGAGTCTTTCAATTGCTTAAAAGTAGTCACCTTTTCTGCGGAGTAGTGCATAGCAGACAGCCAAGAGAATAGCCACTCCCCAAGTTCGGTATCGAGTTCTAAGGTCTCACTTGCCTTCTTACTATGAAGTGTAATAGCTACAAAATCTTCTCCGTTTTCTACTATAGGTGTGGTCCCTATCCAAACCAATTTGTCTGTAGACCGAGGTAGTTTTTCTTCTTCTGACTCTAAGCAGTGAGCTATAAAATCTGGTGCTATGTCTGTGTTAGGTGTATAGAAGTCAAACCAATCTGCCAGCGGCGTATCGAAACAGATGCCATGCATATAGTTATAAAGCGACTTTTTTAGCCCAAAGCCAAACTTCTCATGCTCTATGCCTGTACTATCCGTGAATTGCACATCATTATTGGCAAAGGTGATAGGCTCTATATGCGGAGTGATGTTGTAAGCCTCTGGGTTTAATCCTACAGGACTATGAGCCGTAAGTGCAAACTGATGCCAAAATCCAGATTGGATTACCTCTGCCTGAAAGAGTTGGCGAACCATCTCTAAGCTATCTATAGTCTCTTGCTCCGTCTGAGTAGGATATCCGTACATCAGATAACTGTGCACCATTATGCCGCACTCCGTAAAGTTACGTGTCACGCGTGCTACTTGCTCTACAGTCACACCTTTATCTATAAGAGCGAGTAGGCGGTCAGACGCTACTTCTAGTCCTCCCGATATTGCGATACATCCACTGGCTTTTAGTAGGATGCAAAGGTCTTTAGTAAAGCTTTTTTCGAAGCGTATGTTGGCCCACCACGTTACATCTAAGTTTCTTTTTAGGATTTCAAGAGCGAGTTCTCGCATCAGAGCAGGCGGTGCAGCTTCGTCTACGAAGTGAAAACCTTGTTCACCCGTTTGGGCTATAAGTGTCTCCATACGATCTGCCAAAAGTTGAGCGGTAAGTGGCTCGTAGTTGCCTATATAGTCTAGTGACACATCGCAAAAAGTACACTTGCCCCAGTAGCATCCGTGTGCCATGGTGAGCTTATTCCAGCGGCCATCGCTCCATAGGCTATGCATCGGGTTAGCTACTTCTATCACGCTGATATACTTATCTAGTAACAGGTCAGCATAGTCTGGAGTACCTAGATCTCTTTGTTTGTAGTCTTGGCGTAGCGAAAAGTTATTGTAGGTGACTACTCCTTTTTCTAAATGAAAAGTTCTTTTGAAGATAGGTTTAGCATCTGCTGTAGTAGTAAACTGGTGTAGCAATTCTATAGGAAGTTCGCCATCATCTAGAGTTATGAAATCTAGGAATTCAAATACTCTAGGGTCTGAAATGCTTCGTAGTTCGGTATTGGCAAAGCCGCCACCTAGTGCTATGCTGATGTTGGGAAAATGCTCTTTTATGTATTGCCCGCAGCGTAAAGCACTGAATAGGTTGCCCGGAAATGGTGCAGATAGACAGACTAGCTTAGGCGTATGCTCTGCAAGTTTAGAATCTAATAGTTGAAGTGAAATGGTGTCTATGTAAGAAAACTCGTAGCTAAGCTCTTCATAAAGCTCATCAAATGAATTGGCACTTTTTCCTAGCTGCTCAGCATAGCTACTTACCCCAAAGTTGGGGTCTATGCATTCTTTGATAAAGTCAGTAAGGTCTTCTAAATATAGGGTGGCTAGGTGCTTTCCTTTATCCTGCATCCCCATAGCACCAAAGGCATATTCTAGGTAATCCAGGTTGGTAAATCTACTGGCTTCGGGCAGATAATTTTCAGTGCATATCTGTCTAGCAAGGCTTGGATTGTTGCCTTGCAAAAAGCTAATAATAGAATCTACGGTTCTGGTGTAGTCTGCTCTTAGAGAGTAGATTCTGCTTGCATTTTCGCTGCTAATACTCTGCTCTTGGTTGGCTATATTAAAAATGTCTTCTAATCCTTGCTTAGAAAAAAGTTCAAGAATCACCTCTATACCTAGATCCATCTGAAAGGATGAAATCTCTTTTGTATTTAAAAAACCTGTGAGATATGCGGTAGCTGGATACGGAGTATTGAGCTGAGTAAAAGGTGGTGTTATGAGAAGAATATCTTTCAGAAGTGCGAAGATAGTAGGATATAAGGTTATTTATTATAACCCTAGTTTGAAAGGCTCGTCTTAAGAGAGTTGGTTGCTTATGCCCACCAAATGTCTTCTCTCTATGTCAAACTCTTGTTTGAAAGTAGCAGAGTTGCAGTCATCACAAAGTGGAATAATAAACCAGCTATTACTACGCTTACCATCTGGAGGCATCACGTGTCCACCTACCGTTGCTTTATTGTCACAATTTCTATTCGTACATACAGTAGCGACACCGCCATAGTTTTTAACCCAATATGCTAACCAAGATTTGTACCCGTGAGGTAATGGTCTAGGACCGCTTGGTCCCCATTTTAGGTTTTTTACTTTCATTCACTGCAAAGGTAAGATACGCTCTTATCTTCAGCAATATATTAGCGTAAAATTTTATTTATTTATTGTTACTACTTCAGCTGGATTTTAAGAATGGAGTCTGCCTCGTGCTTAGCTATCTTCACAGCATCCATACTCTCATTAGGTATGGCTACACTTAGCACGTACTGCATCAGTTTCCATTCGCCGTTCTTTAGTTCTAAAGCTCCAGAACCTCGGCAGGTGCCCATATGCGTGTTGAGTATCTCATCAAACCAAGCAGTATTTCCCGTTTCGTTGACACGTACTTTTCGTTGTACAGTAGTGAAATTCCACGTTGTTTTCTGGTCAAAGTAGGGTTTACAGAAGGCGGCAAAATCATCTCGAATCCAGTTTTCGGTGGCATCGGTGCCTATGTACACACATGTGCTATCCATCAACCCGACATAACCATTCAGGTTAGCATTGGCTGCATCTGAATGCCATTGATTCATCAATGAATCTATTTGAAGTGCTGTTGCGTCTTTATCTACTTCTTGTGGAGCGGAGCAAAAACATAAGAAAAGGCTAAGTACGATGACATATTTCATTATACAAGTATCGCCTCATTAGCTCAAAGGACAAAAAAAGGATTATAACTTCTCTATGTCTCTTGGAGAGCTTATCATCATAACGATATCACCTTTTACTGCAATAGGCTGACGCATTATTTCTGGATTATGATGAATCATTTTTATCCAGTCATCTGTGCTAAACGTATGATTCTCAAATTTATCTGTATACGTAGGATGCTCCTGATTTACCAATTCACTTACTTCTATTCCTAGGCCCTTGGATAGTTGAGCTATCTTGGTGCCAGGCAGAATAGTCTTTAGAATATTAACATCGTGTATAGGAATGTTTTCCGTTTGGGCATACGCCAAAGTTTGCTTTGCCCTAGCTGATTCTGAGTTATAGTATAAAGTGATTACGTTTGAGTTGCTCATACTGGTTTCTTTTATTACAGCAAGTTTACCTCTATGGTAATTATTATAATATGATAAGCATCAGAGTGTTGATTGATTTTGAGCTGCTTTTTGTCACAGCACTTTTATTCTATTATTTAACTAATATCAACTGACTATCCTCTAGTCCATCTACCCAGTGCTTTACATTGCGTTCTATAAGTACATAGCCTCCATTTGTGAGCGTTTCTTTAATGCCTTGCTCGTTTTGGAATAGTACACTGCCACTCACACAAACTAAAAAAGCAGGTGTTTTGGTAATGTGTTCTTTCAGTTGTTCTCCGGACAGAATTTGTAAAGCTATTGCTGAACTATTTTCAGTTTTGAATACAGCGTTTGTAGCTACTCCTTTATCTACGGCATGTAGATTTTTGATGTTCATATTGATTATTTAAAATAATTGTTCACACTGCTAAAAGAAGCTTGAATAGTATTATATGTATTTTGGGCTTCTTGTGCTGAAGTAGCTTTGTTATATGCTTCTACCATATCTAAAAAAGGCAAAAGCCATTTGTGCAATTCATCGTGTCCTTGCCCCTTCATAGTGCAATTTGAGGTAAGCTTATTAATGTTGTCTTGCAGCTTGGTAGCTAGTACTTTATGCTCTTCTATATTGAT
>DNBZ01000114.1 GCA_003484585.1 Bacteroidota bacterium
AGTTTCTTTTTAAACCAAAGCCAAATGGAATTATGATGTCAGTTCCTTGGTATTCTGCACGAACATCTTCTATGTCATTGACATTTGAAGTCTCATTACCACTAGCATCAATACCTGTGATAAACTTTGCTTGGTTTCCAAACTCAGCATAAAATGCTCTTGCATTTTCTGATTCAGTAAATCCTCCTTCAGCATTACTCCGAATAGCACCAAGACCAAAGAAGGTGTACAGTTGAACTTTTCTCAAAGGCCTAAGGAATGAAATATTACCTAAAGTGTAAACACCTACAAAACTGAAGTCTTGGAAGTTATTGTTTACCTCATAATTTTCATCAGATACAGCTTTTAATTGGCCAATACTCCCGCTTAATTTCAATCCAAAAGTTTGGGATATCGAGTATTTTAAATGAGCTCCTCCTGAAAGACCCAATTTTGGATCATCTAAGTCACCATTTAGGAATGTTGGGCTAATTTGTAATCCTACAGACCACTTCTTGCCAGGTCTAAATTTTGAAAAATAGCTACCTACTTGAGCCTCTGAAGCCGTAAAGCAAAGAAGAGTAAGAACTACTAAACTTAATTTCAATTGTTTCATAATATTATTTTTTAGCAACTTTAAATGTTTTAATTTCTTGTTTTAATAAGCCGCAAAAGTAAGTTAAATTACATAATACACAAGGATTTATGTCACAATCAAATCTATTTTTTGAGACTTTCTAAACCCAAATTGATAAATAGACGTTAATAGTAGAGTAGGCACGTCGTCTATATGTGCTATAAAATGGGATTCCCGCTCTTGAATTGCCTCCCCATTGAAGTACATATCCTTAATTCTTAACAGCTTATTCAGACTCGAATCTTGTTCCAATTTAACCGATAGCCTATCATCTACCAATGTCTTCATTTCTAATAACTTAGGCTCTACTTTACTTACCTTACCGTCTAGTGAAAATCCACTAAAAGCAGCTTTAACTAATACATTATAATCAGATAATGCATTAGTAATTGATTCATATTTATGGATAAGTAATTCCGTTAGAATATTAAACTCCTCACTATTCTTTTTGCCTAGATTTTCTTTGGAATTAAATAAATCCAAGATCGTTTTGTCAGAAAGAGACGAAACTCTCTTCTTAGGAATTAATACGTTTGATTTTCGTAGGTGTAAAATGGGTACAGGGACCTCATAATTATCGAACATACCTTTTAGCTGCATCCAATATTTAATTTCACTTGGCCCGCCTACATATACCAAATTCGGTAAAATCCATTCTTGATATAGTGGCCTTAATGCAGCATTTGGACTCAAATTATAGGCGTTCATTGGCTCTGATATTGAGTTAGTGATTTTCACACGATCTCCAGAGCTCATATCAAATACATTGCAATCTCGAATCACAAGTTGTTGATTATACCCAGCTTTTACTAACTTATCAGTCGTTTGATTGAGAGCTCCTGCATTCCTATACGCTATCTCATCCCGAAAAACCGGCAAAAAGCTCTTTTTAAGAACCTCATCATCAGCATCCAAGATTACTAGTCCTGTATCTTTGAAATAGGTATGCAATATACGTCTGAAGGCTATCGATAAATTAGCAGAATTGACGTATTCTCGTTTGCATAGTGCTACAAACGACAATTGCTCCTCGGATAGGTTGAAGTCTTTTTCTATTTGCTCGAAAACCTCCTTTAACCCGTCAGTATTCATTCTACCTACCGGACCCTTTTGATTAGTTTCCCATTTTATTGACTTGCCATACAACTTTATTTCACTTATTTCTTCTAAGTCGTGATCTTCGCTCGCCATCCAAAAAACTGGAACAAATTGATGCTCGGGAGATTCTTTTTTTAGCTCAGCCACAATAGCTAATACATCCATAATTTTATATAACACGTACAATGGACCCAGACCTATATGTATTTGCTGACCGGTAGTAACTGTATATGTATTAGAATCTGATAAAGCCTCAATATTATGAGCAACACCTTCTCCTGGCTCAAGTTCAGCAACAGAATATTGTTTCTTTAATACGGCTACAAGATTATCTCTTTTGTCCTGAGAAAAGTTAGACTTAGCCGCTATTGCACTTTTTAAGGACGAGATGTCCGGTGAGTATGTATGAAAATCAGAAAGCTTTCCGTCATAATAGTCGGAGATAAATTGAGACGCAAAAAAAGTCTTCTCCCGATCAATTTCTAAGTACTCCATTTACTTATATACGCTTAGCAATAAGGTCAAAGGCTTCAGCTTCTATTATTTTTGCTTGAATAAAATCACCTACTCGCATATATCCATTGTCTAATGGAATTAACACTTCATTATCTACATCAGGTGAGTCATACTGGGTCCTTCCCATATAGAAATCGCCTTCTATTCGGTCTATTAGTACTTTTTGTTCTGTACCTACCAGTTTCAGATTGTTTTTGAGTGAAATATCGTGCTGCATTCCCATTATTTCATCCGCTCTTGCTGCCTTTACCTCCTCAGGCACGTGGTCTACTAGCGTACCAGCGTGAGTACCTTCTTCATGAGAATATGAAAATACACCGAGTCTATTGAACTCATAACGTTCCACGAATTGCTTTATTTCCTCAAAATCTTGCTCATATTCACCTGGGTGGCCCAGAAGTAAAGTAGTTCTAAGTGCTATTCCACTAACCTCAGATTTTATTCTATCCAATACCTCTTCTGTCCTTTTTTTAGTGATACCTCTTCTCATTGTCTTGAGCACATTGTCAGAAATATGCTGAATAGGAATATCAAGATACTTGCAGATATTTGGTTTACTGTTTATTATCGGCAGTACTTCAAAAGGAAACTTAGATGGATATGCGTAGTGAAGTCTGATCCACTCTAGTCCTTCTACATCACTGAGTCTATCCATGAGTTCGTGCAGTCTTCTCTCACCATATAAGTCTATACCATAATAGGTAGAGTCTTGAGCGATGAGCATAATTTCTTTGACACCATCTCGTACTAGGTTTTTAGCTTCTTGTACTAGATCTTCCATAGACTTAGAAACGTGCTTACCTCTCATCAAGGGGATAGCACAAAAAGAACAAGGTCTGTCACACCCTTCAGATATTTTCATATAAGCGTAGTGCTTAGAAACGGAAGAAGTCCGTTCGCCAAGAAGCTCTTTTTTATAATCTACACCTACTTGCTTTAGCAGCTGGGGAAGTTCAAATGTTCCATACCACTTGTCCACCTCCGGTATTTCTGGAGAAAGATCTGCTTCATATCTCTGAGATAGGCATCCTGTTACTATGAGTTGCTCAATATTACCCGCCTTCTTTTCATCTGCATAAGCGAGTATAGTATCTATACTTTCTTGCTTCGCATTATCTATGAAGCCACATGTATTAATAATAATAGTATCTGCTCCTGTTGCATCTTCGTGCACTGCTTCTATTCCGCCATTGGCTAATTGAGATTGAAGAACCTCAGAATCTACCGTATTTTTAGAACAGCCTAGAGTGACTATCGAAACTTTATTTGTTTTATGTGATTTTGTTTTCATATTAAGAAAATAGTGAGTTTACAAAGTTTTTACCATCGAATAGTTGCAAATCATTCATCTGCTCTCCTACTCCTATATATTTTACGGGTATACTGAATTGATCGCTTATACCAATTACTACCCCTCCTTTTGCTGTACCGTCTAACTTAGTAAGTGCTAATGCAGTCACTTCTGTAGCGGCAGTAAATTGCTTAGCTTGCTCAAAAGCGTTTTGACCTGTAGACGCATCTAATACCAAGAGCACCTCTTGAGGTGCGTTTGGAACTTGCTTGTCCATAACTCGTTTTATCTTAGAAAGCTCGTTCATTAGATTCACTTTATTATGTAAACGACCCGCTGTATCTATAATTACAACATCCGCATTTTGCTGAGCACCATATTTTACTGCCTCAAAGGCTACTGCTGCTGGGTCAGTATTCATACCCTTGGCTACTACCTCTACTCCTACTCTTTCTCCCCATATTTTTAATTGGTCTACTGCCGCCGCTCTAAAAGTATCTGCTGCACCTAGTACTACTTTTAAACCTTGCTGCTTAAACATATGAGATAACTTACCAATAGTAGTAGTCTTCCCTACTCCGTTAACCCCTACTACCATGATTACATATGGTTTAGTTTCCAGATTTTTTATAGGCTTTTCTGTAGCTACCAGTAAATCTGTTATTTCTTCTTTTAGAAGTTCATTGAGTTCTTTATCCCCTAGATATTTATCTTGGCTTACTCGAGCTTCTATTCTTTCTATTATCTTAACGGTAGTATTTACGCCAACGTCTGAACTTATGAGCAATTCCTCCAGTTCATCCAGAAACTCATCATTTACCGTACTTTTACCTACTACTACTTTAGAAATTTTAGTAATAAAGGAACTTCGGGTCTTTTGCAAACCTTCATCTAGCTTTTCCTTTTGCTCCTCAGTAGGTTTTTTCTTGAAAAAATCTAATAATCCCATGGTTCTTAAAAATAAAAAAGCTTCCCATTAAACATAGGAAGCTTTTTCAATATTAAATATTTTTTAGATAAATTATTGCTTCAAAGCTCCTTGTACTGCTTCGGTAGGCATCATTTCTTCTCTAAAAGAATAAGCACCAGTCTTAGGTGACTTTACACATCTTATTACTTTGGCCCAATCTCTTCCAGATCCAGCTACTTTCAGGGTTGCTACTACTTTCTTTGCCATTTTATTTTATCTCTTTATGAAGTGTTACCTTTTTCATAAACCGATTGTATTTTTTTAACTCAATACGCTCAGTTGTATTTCTTTTATTCTTAGTGGTGATGTATCTTGACATACCAGGTACGGTAGAACCTTTTTGCTCAGTGCATTCTAAGATTACCTGTACTCTATTTCCTTTCCTTGCCATGGTTTATATCTTTCCGTTTTTTAGTAGACTATTTAAACAAGCACTAATACCTTTTTTATTTATAGTTTTTAGGGCAGATGTACTCACTTTTAGAGTAATCCACTCATCTTGCTCAGGCAGATAGAACCTTTTAGTTTGAAGATTTGGATAAAATCTTCTTTTCGTTCTTCTTTTTGAGTGGGAAACGTTGTTTCCAGCTAAGGCTTTTTTGCCTGTTAAATCACATACTCTCGACATTCCTCTGTTTTTTTAGGGCTGCAAAGATGTCATTTAATTTCTATTTAACCAACATTAAGGATACAAAAGATACTTTTTTCTCATCTCCCTATATTTCTCCAATTCTGGCTGCCATGATTTACGTATTTCTTCTTCCGTTAAGCCTTGCTCTACTTGACTCTTCAGCGTTTCATCTCCTGTTAATTTGTATATAAAACTTTTAAAATATTCGCCATCTTCTGCTTTATTACTTTTATAAAACTTTATGAGCCAATTAAGATGTAGATATCCTTCGCTAAAAAATGTCGAGTCACGAGTATCCCTAACCACATAACCTCCACATTTTTCTCCTTCGTGCTTGGGATGGTCAGAAACACCCGGAATAGATTTAGGAGTAAAGACATACACACCGTCAAATCCGGGTCTTCCTACTATCTGAAATGGGCTGTCTGTACCCCTTCCTATACTCACATTTGTGCCTTCGAATAACCCTAAGTAAGGATATAAGTATACTGAGTTCATATTAGGCAGATTCGGAGATGGTTGAACAGGAAGCTCATATAGCATCTCATGACTGTAATTATCACAAGGCACCACTGTCACCTCACACTGAGATCCTCCTTTTAACCATTTTTCGCCATTTATCATCCCCGCTAACTCCCCTACAGTAAGTCCATGGACTATAGGTATGGGATGCATTCCAATGAAAGATTGATACTCCATATTCAATATAGGGCCGTCCACATAAAATCCATTGGGATTTGGTCTGTCGAGCACTACTACTTTCTTACCTTCTTCGGCACAGGCTTCCATCACATAGTGCATAGTAGATATGTATGTATAAAATCGTACCCCAACATCTTGAATGTCAAAAAGAACAACATC
>DNBZ01000232.1 GCA_003484585.1 Bacteroidota bacterium
TAAAATGGTGAAAGGTATGGGTGGAGCTATGGATTTGGTAGCCTCTGCTCAGAATATTATTGTTGCTATGCAGCACACCAACAGAGCAGGAGAGAGCAAGCTACTAAAAGAGCTAAGCCTACCCGTAACAGGACTGGGCTGTGTAAAAAAGGTAGTGACTAATCTCTGCGTGATGGACATTACGGCTCGCGGATTTGAACTGAAAGAACTGGCTCCAGGAGTATCCGTAGCAGATGTACAAGCAGCTACAGAAGGTAGGTTGATAGTAGAGGGTGATATACCCGAAATTTCATTTTAGAAGGATTTTGCCTTTTTTCTTAGTATGACTTTAGATATGCCATTTTGTTGTGGCCATATTTCCTGCTCAGAATTGGAATCAATGTTGTTTTATACGCTTTTTTCTAGTTGGATGCCAAATCACTAGGTTCATTATACCTTATTTTATGATAACCTCAAGAGGAGGTCCATCTATATCACTTGATCCGCTTTTCCTATCATAACCATTGTACCTGGCTAATCCAGCGTCCCCGTCTGGTTTATATTCGCCAAAGAGCCATTTGAAAAACATTCGTTCGTCACCATAGCTACCTGCACCACCAGCTGAGCAACACTAAATAGGGTGTACATTTTCTAGACTGCTTTTCTTATGGCCTTTGGAATGGCACTTTTCTAGTTCTTTAAAACAAGTGTACATCCTTTCTCTAAAATATGTAACCAAGTGCTACCTTTGCACCTATGAAAGTAACAGTAGTAGGAGCGGGTGCTGTAGGTGCTAGTTGTGCCGAGTATATCGCCATCAAAGATTTTGCCGCAGAGGTAGTTTTAGTAGATATCAAAGAAGGTTTTGCAGAAGGCAAGGCTATGGACCTGATGCAGTGTGCATCACTTAATGGTTTTGATACCAAGATAACAGGTGCTACCAATAACTATGCAGCTACTGCTGGTAGTGATGTAGCCGTAATTACAAGTGGAATTCCTCGTAAGCCAGGTATGACTCGTGAGGAGCTTATAGGTATTAACGCAGGCATAGTGAAGACTGTTTCTTCTAGCATATTGGAGCATTCTCCTAATGCTATTATCATAGTGGTATCTAATCCTATGGATACTATGACTTACTTAGTGCATAAATCTACGAACATCCCAAAGAACCGTATTATAGGTATGGGTGGAGCTCTAGATAGTGCACGTTTTAAATATAGACTATCAGAAGCTCTGGGTTGTCCGGCTAGCGACGTAGATGGTATGGTAATAGGTGGTCATAGCGATACAGGTATGGTGCCATTGATAGAGAAAGCAACTAGAAACAGTGTGAACGTTTCTGAATTTTTGGACGCTGCTCGTATGGATGAAATAGTACAGGCTACTAAAGTAGGTGGTGCTACGCTTACTGGCTTGCTAGGCACTAGTGCTTGGTATGCTCCAGGAGCTGCGGTATCTGAGATAGTGAAAGCTATAGCTCTTGATTCTCAAAAAATGATTCCTTGCTCTGCATTGTTAGACGGAGAATATAACCTAAGCGGATTATGCATAGGCGTACCTTGTATCATAGGCAAGAATGGTATAGAACGTATAGTAGAGGTGTCTCTGTCAGACGCAGAAAAAGCTCATATGCAGTCTAGTGCAGAAGGTGTAAGTAAGACTAATGCTCTTCTTAACTAATCACTTTTTAATAATATAATAGGGAAGGACGGCTAGAGATAGTGGTCCTTTTTTTATGATTAAGTTCTGGAATTCTGTTAGGTTGGTTTTAACCGAAAACTCAAATACAATCTGCTAGCCATAGGCTTAATGAGAAATAGTAATTTGATTACTCGTCAAGAGGGGTAATTTGACTTGTCGCTCCGGAGTTTTTTATATGAGCATTGAGATTTGGTCTTCGACAAAAACAACTTACCTTTTCTTACCAGCTTAGTGGTGTAAAACTGCGTTTCTGATTCGCAGCGAGATATTGCTATTAAACAAAAAAACAATCTGTTAGCCACGCATGATATTAAGCCTTTCTCAGGCAGGGCAATAAGAAGTTTAATCTCATTTTTATAGCATAGGGCTTAGCCAGTTGAAACCTAAACTTGATATACAAAAAGATCAAGGGCAGTTATAAGATGAAACTCAGAATAATATGCAATAGCTTACTAGGCTTACTGTTAGAATAAAGGCTAGCAAGCTCAAATCTCAACCTAATGAGCACGTAATCTCCCTTTGTTCTATAAAGAATTTTATTGTTCTTTGCCCAATAATTTATGTTGCTACTTTCAATAGTAATACCTGTTTACAAAATCGAAAGAAGTATAAATATACTTTATAACCCAATACGTGTTTTTTTGGAAATGCGACTATGGCCAGCAGATGACTGAAAATAAAAAAGCAGTAATCTACATGATGCTTGCATCGCTCATCTTTTCTTCTATGAATCTTATAGTGAAGCAATTAGATGATATACCTGTAGCTCAGATTGTTTTTATGCGAAGCATCGTAATGCTCATAATGGTAGCCGCTATTGTCAAGAAGCAAAAAATAAAACCATTTGGATCTCATAAGAAACTGCTCATTTTTAGAGGATTATTTGGCTCCTTGGGTATCGCTTTTTTCTTTTATACACTGCATACTATGCCGCTAGCTAGTGCCGTAGTAGTACATTATCTTACTCCACTTATCACCGTATTGATCTCCGTACTTATTACCAAAGTACCTATAGCACCATTGCGTTGGCTGTTTTTCTTATTATGTCTAGTTGGTATTTATATTATTAAAGATTTTGACGATAGGGTAGAGGTAGTCCCATTAGTAGTTGGGGTGCTAGGTACTATAGCAGCTTCGGCAGCTTATAATGTGATAAGCGTACTCAAAAAATCTGAACATCATTTTGTGATTATGCTGTATTTCCCTATGGTGACAGTTCCACTGGTTTTACTTTATATTTTCATTTCTGGAGATTGGGTTTGGACTACCCCGCTTAATTGGCTTCTGCTTGGTATCATTGGGTTGTGCACGTATTTTGCTCAGTATTTTCTTACTAGAGCATATCAAATAGGAGAGGTAAGCCAAGTGTCAATAGTTTCATATCTTGGGATTGTTTATGCTCTATTCTTTGGTTATTATATTTGGGATGAGTGGTATTCTTCTAT
>DNBZ01000158.1 GCA_003484585.1 Bacteroidota bacterium
TTCAGTTTTGTCATAACGTCATCAAAGAGTTTAATATAACTGCTGTAATTGAGGGTATAGAAAATGCCCCAAAGACAGGTGGAGTAACCTTTGCTTCTAATCACCCACTGGGAGGGATGGACGCTCTGGCATTTATAGACCAGTTTGGATATTACCGAAATGACATAAAGTTTATTGCAAACGATATTCTACTAAACTTAAAACCTATGCAAGATATTTTTGTAGGTGTCAATAAAATGGGAAATACCGCTGTGCCTTCGCTCAAAAATGTGGATGCTGTTTTAGCGAACGATGAAAGTGTTGTTATTTTTCCGGCTGGGTTAGTAAGTCGGAGAACTAAAGGTGTAGTGGAAGACTTGCAATGGAAAAAGACATTCGTCACCAGAGCAAGGAAGCACAATGTGCCTATTGTTCCAGTTATTATAGATGGTAAGTTGAGTAATTTCTTTTACAATTTGAGTAACATTAGAACAAAACTGGGAATAAAAGCGAATATTGAAATGTTGTATTTGGTGAATGAACTTTTCAAGCAAAAAAATACGACGATAAGAATTATCTTTGGAAAGCCGATTTATCCTAAGGATTTAGACTTGAATAAAAAGGACGTCGAGATAGCTCAAGACATTAAAAGAATAGCGTATAATCTACTGAAATCGTAGTGAACGTAAATTTAGATTACATAGCAAAACCGGTACCTCTTGATATTATCAAGAGTGAACTTGCCAAAGAGCGTTTTGTGCGTATTACTAATAAGGGTAACAACGAAATTTACATTATCAATCATCACAATAGCCCAAATGTGATGAGAGAAGTTGGAAGACTTAGAGAAGTAACCTTTGCATCTGCAGGAGGAGGAACGGGTAAGTCATTGGATATAGACCAGTTTGATACTGATGATATCTGTTACGAGCAACTCATAGTATGGGCTCCTGAAGCTCAAGAAATTATTGGAGGATATCGTTTCATAGATTGTGCCAAGATTGTGGGGACCGACCCGCTGGCTTTATCTACTAGAAGTTATTTTTCGTATTCTGATAAATTTATAAATGAATATCTACCTACCACAGTAGAGCTAGGAAGAAGTTGGGTGCAGCCTAATTTTCAACCGCGAGCAGGGTCTCGTAGAGGTATTTTTGCACTAGACAATCTGTGGGATGGTCTAGGAGCTATAGTGGTGGATACACCCCATATACAATACTACAGTGGTAAGGTAACTCTGTATACCAATTATAATACAGAGGCTCGAGATGCATTGATGTACTTTATGGATTATTTTTTTGAAGACAAAGAGAATCTCATAAGTCCCATCCATTCGCAAGGTATTACTACAGATATATCAGATTTCAAAGAAGTTATAGAAGGTCTTGACTATAAGCAAGCCCACAAAGTGCTAAATGGGTATGTCAGAGAGCGAGGAGAGAACATACCACCGCTTATCAATAGCTATATGAGTCTATCGCCTACCATGAAAACCTTTGGTACTGCTATGAATCCTGATTTTGGGGATGTAGAAGAGACTATGATACTGGTACGCATAGCAGATATCTACGAGGATAAAAAAGCTCGTCACGTAGATACGTATATAAAAACCCATTAGTAATATGCCTCCGAAGCATGTTAAATGGAAATGCATCTCAAGGATTAAGGAATACCGTTGTAATGTTAGTCTTGTTTCAAGTTTTACGATTTGTTAGTCTTAAAATTCAAAATCTTGAATTGGTGCCAGCAGATAGAAGTGGATTTAACGATCTTGACGAACGAATAATTTCAATGGCAGATTATATTCTCTTCTTTATCTATTTCGGAATGACTGCTTTTTTGGCAATGCATTAATCAATAGAGTCTCAAATCTCATTACTCAAAATCTCACTACTCTAAAAACCTAATACTCCAGTATACATCCAATAGGCTCTGTCTTCTTCAAGATAACTTCCTTTTCTGCGAGTGTAGCCTCTATAGCATCTACTAAATAATGCTTATCCCATTGCTGCTTATAGCTACCCAGCTCCAGGATACGATCATCCATGGCTCCTTGGTACAGGATAGTTGCAGAGCTATCTATTAAGAAAAACTCAGGAGTTACTGATGCACCTAGTTGGTGAGCTACTTCATAGTCGTAGTCTCTAAAAATAAGGGGCTTTAGTTTGGTTTCTGTGGCAAACATATTAATCTCCATCGGCTCATAGTGCTTGCCGCTATATATGGCTAGGAACTGGATGTCTGTATACTTTTCTGATAGTTCAGAAAAAGGAGTGCTCAGGGTCATACACAGCGGGCAGTCTGGAGCAATGAACATGATTACGGTATGCTCCTTTACTTTTATAAGTTTACTGAAATTGGCATTCATTGGTTTTTTGCCGCAGGCAAAAAGACTCAATAGAAGTATAAGACTAAGATTTTTCACTACGTGGTAACATTACGATAAATGTGGTTCCTTGATTTAGCTCAGAAGTGAAGGATACGGTGCCTTTGGCGGTCTCTACTATCTTGCGGCAGATGGCCAGGCCTAGTCCCATTCCAGAGTTTTTAGTACTAAAGTTAGGCACGAAAACCTTTTTGTAGTTCTCTTCTGGGATGCCTTTCCCATTGTCTTTTATAGTGATACGTACGGTGGATTTCAGTGCTTTTAGTTCTATCTCTATCTTGCCGCTTCGTTCTTCGGGTATAGCTTGTATAGAATTCTTTATGAGGTTATTAAATACTCTACGTAGTTGTTCTGGGTCGGCATGCACATAGACATTTGGAGCCACCTTGGCTTTTATGTCTGCATTTTCTGACTGCTTGAAAAGGTCCGTGGTCCCTAGTAGTATATTGGAGATATTAAACTCCTCAAACTTATCCTCGGGCATCTGAGCAAAGTTGCTAAACTCACTCGCCATATTACTCAGACTTTCTATTTGCTCTATGATCAGTTTACTTGTTTTTGCAAAGAGTGTATCCAGCTTTTCGCTCGGCCCATTAGTATAGGCACGCTGCAGGTGTTGCATACTTAGCTTCATAGGTGTGAGCGGATTTTTAATCTCGTGGGCTACTTGCTTTGCCATCTCTCTCCAGGCTCCTTCACGCTCGGTCTCTGCCATTTGGTTAGCACTTTCTTCTAGTTCCATCACCATCTTATTGTACTGCTTTACCAGCAGTCCTATCTCGTCATCCCGGTTATAAACTATCAGCTCATTGGACCCTCGCAGCTCGGTTTTAGCTATTTTTTCACGTATGAGCAGTAGCGGTTTACTTATCTGCCTAGATATGATGTACGCTAAGAAAACACCGCCTAGTAAAAGCAGGAAGTAGATGTTTAGGATGTTTACTACCAGATTGGAAATCTGCTTATTTAGCTCTTCGTTTTTGGCAAAGAAGGGTGTATTTACATAACCTAAAATAGTATTCTTTCCGTCAAATAGTGGAATGTATGCACTCAGGTAGTCCGAGCCTTCTAGCTCCTCTTGTATAAGCAGTTGAGAGGATTTTTCTTGGGTTAGTTCTACAAATGCCTTGGGGTTCATTTGCTCACCAAGAATTTGCCTATCAGTGAGATACGGCTTAGTGCTACTTAGGAGTATTCCCTTTGGGCTGTAGAGATTGATATCTACATTGTACGTGCTACTTTCTTCATTGAGTATAAGT
>DNBZ01000001.1:0-2460 GCA_003484585.1 Bacteroidota bacterium
AATAATCTTGCCAAAACATACTACCGCTGGGGTCAGAATAGCGATGTAGTGGTCCGTATGCCTACAGGTGGTGGCTCAGCAGCTGGGCCGTTTCACAGTCAAAGTAATGAGGCATGGTTTTTCCATTTACCCGGGCTTAAAATTGTGTATCCGAGTACTCCGTCAGATGCCAAAGGGTTGCTACTTGCTGCCTTCGAAGATCCCAATCCAGTATTGTACTTTGAGCACAAGGGATTATACAGAAGTTTACGAGAAGAAGTTTATACAGAAGAATTTACTACAGAAATAGGCAAAGCTAGGTGGGTACAAGAAGGAGAAGAAATTACCCTCATAACATACGGACTAGCCGTGCAATGGTGCCAAGAAGTAGTTGCTGAACTAGAAATAGATGCAACCATACTCGACCTTAGAACACTACTGCCGTGGGACAAAGAGGCAGTAAGACACGCTGTAGCCACATCTGGGAAAGTGCTAATAGTGCACGAGGACACACTAGAGGGTGGCATTGGAGGAGAGATAGCTGCATGGATAGGTGAGCATTGCTTTACTAGTCTAGATGCACCTGTTATGCGAGTAGGCAGTCTAGATACTCCTATTCCGTTCAATGCAGATTTAGAAATCAACTTTATGGCAAAAAGTAGATTAAAGGGAAAGGTTCAAGAACTATTGGGGTGGTAGTTCGGCATTATAGTTTTACTAGATGAAGTCTTAGAATACCTCAACTTAGACCGGTTTTAAATTTTATCGTTATACTTGTTTCATAATTAACCGAAATGGAAAATCAAGAAACAATCGAATCAACTCAATCTACTCCTTCTGTACCACCTAAATCTTGGATGGTAGAGTCTATTTTAGTTACATTATTTTGCTGCCTTCCTTTTGGAATAGCAGGTATAGTGAACGCAAGTAAAGTAGAATCTAAGTTTTATGCCGGAGATATAGCCGGAGCTAAAAGAGCTTCAGATGAAGCTGGCAAATGGACTAAAGTGAGCTTCTTTATTGGTATTGGAGTTATGGTACTTTATGCTATTATGATGGCTTTAGGTCTAGCGGCTTCAGCTATGTAATATTGCCGTCTACCAAAAGAATATTTCTTATATTTGGTCTACTAGCATTGGTAGTACTCTACGGACTTATAAATCCGAGTGAGAGTGCTATTTTTCCTAAGTGCCCTATCTTTAAATTTACTGGTTTGCAATGCTCAGGGTGCGGATCTCAGCGTGCGGTGCATCACTTGCTCAATTTTGATATTGGAGCTGCTATTCAATCTAATGCTTTGGTGGTTTTCTTTTTGCCATACATTGTGATTGGTCTATTGTTTGATCGCACTACAGTTTGGACACCGCGAAAGTTGGTAGTACGAAAGACCTTTTATAGCACAAAAGCCATTTTAGTAATTTTGGCGGTAATTCTAGCTTTTACTGTGCTAAGAAATGTGCTATAAGATTCGCTATCTTTAATTAATCCAAATAAAAATACATCTTTGCGGTAAGCAAGTGAAACTTACCCAATTAGCCATAGGACAAATAGCACGAATAGCTTCTGTAGGGGAGTCTCCGTTCAAGGAAAAGCTACAAGAAATGGGCTGTGTTGCCGGGGTGCTAATTAAACCAATACTCAAAGCTCCGTTTGGAGATCCGATAGCCTATGAGCTGGAAGAATACACACTCAGCATGAGACGCAATGAGGCAGATAGCATCCTAGTAAAACCTTTAGATCCTCTCTTTAATCCATCTTGAGCATTACAAGAAAAATAGTATTAGCAGGTAATCCTAATTGCGGGAAATCTTCACTGTTTAACCAACTTACGGGGCTAAAACAGAAGATAACCAATGTGCCAGGCACAACCATAGAAAATAAAGAAGGAACATACAAGGTTGGCTCCACACAAATCAAGCTAGTAGATACACCCGGCACCTACTCGTTTAACCCTAAAAGCTTAGACGAAAAAGAAGCGGTAAAGGTCTTTTTTGAAGATCCGCCACCTCAGACTATCTTATATATAGCAGATGCTGCCAATCTGAAAAGGAACTTATTTTACTTCAGTCAATTAGCTCAGCACAATATACCGATGGTGCTAGCACTGAATATGCTAGACATAGCAGATTTTAAGGGTTTTGAGATAGACATAGATAGACTTGAAAAAGAACTTGGAATCCGAGTCTTTAAAATTAATGCTAGAACGGGAGAGGGTACGGATGCAATAAAAAAAGCGTTGGCAGAGGAGCAGTTTGTGCCGCATTATGCTTTTGGTAGTGAGCTAGACCACACGCACGAAACACATTACGATTCCATCTCTAAACTGCTCAATAAAACAACAACTCTAAAATCGAAACGAGAACTTATCTCTAACAAGATAGATGCATATGCTACCCATCCTATTTTAGGGTACCTCATGTTTTTAGTGGTTTTGCTAGTGATATTTCAAAGTGTATTTACGCTTGCATCTTATCCTATGGA
>DNBZ01000001.1:2573-3077 GCA_003484585.1 Bacteroidota bacterium
GGTTTGATTGCCGGCATAGCAGGTGTAGTAGTTTTCGTGCCGCAAATAGCAATTCTCTTCTTTTTTATGGGACTGCTAGAGGATACTGGCTATATGGCTAGGGTTAGTTTTATAATGGATAAGATGCTACGTGGTCTTGGTCTTAGTGGCAAGTCTGTAGTTCCCCTTTTAAGTGGGGCAGCTTGTGCTATACCCGCTATTATGAGTACTCGTAACATTGAGAACTGGAAAGACCGTCTCATTACTATTATGGTGACTCCACTTATGAGTTGCTCTGCTAGGCTACCCGTTTATACCTTGCTGATATCCGTGGCTATACCTAGCACTATGATTTTTGGGGTAGTAAATTTGCAGGCACTAGTAATGCTTGCTATGTATGTATTAGGCACCGTTGCCGCATTGGTAGCTGCCGTAGTATTCAAATGGCTTATAAAACATGATATCCCATCTTACTTTATTATGGAGTTGCCTATCTATCATCCTCCTAGGTGGAATAATATATGG
>DNBZ01000317.1 GCA_003484585.1 Bacteroidota bacterium
TAGCCAACTCTTGTACTACGAGACCCATAGGGTTCTTACATTTATAACATCTTCAATCTCGTCGATAGATGCGACCCCAAAGGGGTCGTATCAAATTCACATCATCAAATGCTAGTAATATCTTATCCCGAAGGGATAAATTGCCCGTTAATAAAATTCATTCTCGATCTTTTTACTGAAGTAATTTTACAACTCCGCATATGGATAAATATTCTTTTATTTAACACAATATTGACCGCAACTGAACCCATAGGGTTCTTATATGTTTAACATCTTCAATCTCGTCGATAGATGCGACCCCAGAGGGGTCGAATATTCGTCGAAACATAAATACCTATAAGGATTTCATCCCGTTGGGATGCACAACAAACATTACACTAGAGCTCTATTCATAAAAATTTCACAACTCAGCATATGGATAATTATTCTTTTATTTAACACAATATTGACCGCAACTGAACCCATAGGGTTCTTACATGTATAACATCTTCAATCTCCACGATAGATGCGACCCCAGAGGGGTCGTATATTCGTCGAAACATAAATACCTATAAGGATTTCATCCCGTTGGGATGCTCAACAAACATTACACTAGAGCTCTATTCATAAAAATTTCACGACTCAGCATATGGATAAATATTCTTTTATTTAACACAATATTGACCGCAACTGAACCCATTGGGTTCTTATATGTTTAACATCTTCAATCTCGTCGATAGATGCGACCCCAGAGGGGTCGTATCAAATTCACATCATCAAATGCTAGTAATATCTTATCCCGAAGAGATAAATTGCCATAAAATTCATTCTCGATCTTTTTACTGAAGTAATTTCATAAATATCCCATACTTTTGAAATACTATGGCCTCTAGTACTTTCTCCCAAATTTACATTCAAATTGTCTTTGCCGTAAAGGGCAGAAATAGTCTCATACACTCGTCTTGGGAAGCTGAGCTTCATAAATATATCACTGGGATAGTACACAATAAAGGTCAAAAGATGCTAGCGATAAATGGGATGCCAGATCATGTACACATACTCATAGGTATGAAACCTTCTTGCAATCTGTCTGACCTAGTTCGCGAAATTAAAAAATCAAGCAATGTGTTTATTCAAGAAAAAAAATTCTCTCCTCACAAATTTGAATGGCAATCTGGTTTTGGAGCATTTTCATATAGTCACTCAGCATTAGATAATGTGATTGCCTATATAGGCAATCAAAAAGAGCATCATAAAAAACACACTTTTAAGAAAGAATACACTCAATTTTTGGAAAGATTTAAAGTGGAGTACAAGAATGAGTATTTATTTGAATGGATAGATTAAGAAACGAAAACATTAACATCTTGGCTTAAAGGCAGCCTCTTCCCCTGTCATGCCAATGCAATAAACTAAACTGCCCCGTCGTTATCAACGCAACTAATCCTCCGATGCCCATCGGATAAACTAGCATCATTCCGGATATTATGGCAGTTTTATTTTTAAATCTTCTTGCCCATAAAGACTTTAGGTATAGACCTATGGACTGCCTTTTAGATCACATTTTTGATTTACCCAATAAATTAAAAAAAACTGAAACTGAAAAATTATGGCACAAGTAAAACTACCACCAAGACAACGAATGATTAACATGATGTACATCGTATTAATCGCAATGCTGGCTCTCAATGTAGACAAGCACGTACTCAAAGCTTTTCATCTGATGGAAAAGAATTTCATAAGCTCGGCAGAGAGTTATGATCAAAAAAACAACCTTCAAATGGCTCGTTTCTTACAACTAGTAGAGAAAGAAGAAGACAAGGCTACACCCTACTTTGAAGCTGCCAAGGAAGCTCAAGTAGTGAGCAAAGAATTTGACGAATACATAGCAACGCTCAAAACCGAAATAGTAGAGCTATATAACGGAAGACTAGACGAGGAAGAAGGTGAAGAAGGTCTTACTTCCCTAAAAACACCAGAAGGAATGGAAAAACACGCTCACTTTTTTATGGTAAAAAATCAAGGCAAAAAAGCCAAAGAACTCCAGACCAGGATAAACCAAACCAGCACAAAATTGCTGAGCCTTCTGAAACCTGACAAACGCCAACTTTTTGTAAACTCAGATAAATACGCCCTAGCTAGTCAAGCCAACTTACTAAAAGCTGAAGAACCAAAGAACATAGGCGTAAGCCAAAAATCTTGGGCAAGCATCAACTTAGAATACCAGCCTGCAGGTGCTGTGGTGGCCCTCCTTACTCAGTATCAGAATAATGCAAAGGCTCTAGAAGCAGATGTGATAGCTAAGCTAATGGTTGGTATAAACCAAAGTGCTCATATTATAGACGGGCTGAATGCTGCTATTATCCCAAAAAGCAACTACGTGATGGAAGGCGAAAACTACGAGGCAGATGTAATGCTAATAGCAAGTAGTAGCTCAGCTATCCCTAAAATAACGGCAAACGGAAGTGCAGTTACCAATGTAGATGGTAACGTAGGCAAGATCGTTTTCCGAGCTAGTGGTATTGGAGAGAAAATGGTAAAGGGACAAATAGAAGTGGCTAACCCCAAGACAGGCGAGCCAGAATTCTATGCATATCAGCATACCTACCAAGTTTTTAAGCCTGTAGCTACGGTATCTCCAGATGCTTTAAATCTCATCTATCGCTCGCTTGATAATCCTGTGAGTATATCTGTACCTGGTTTTAGTGCTGCAGACATACGCGTAACGGCAGACAATGGAGCATCTATAACCGGTAGCAATGGTAAATACAATGTGAAAATGACTGGCAGTGCAAGAAAAATTAACATCTCGGTATTTGCTAAAGGTCAGAAAATGGGGACCACAGAATTTAGAGTACGAAACATACCAGAACCACGCCCTATGCTAGGGGGTATACGTAATGACTCTAGATTCAAAAGCAAAGCCGACATCTGTGCACAAGGTACAGTGCTCGCTACACTAGGAGAAGATTTCGCTTACGATCTTCCCTTTAGAGTGACTAGCTTTAGGTTTATATATGCTCCACGTAGAGGCGATGCGGTGCGTATGTCTACCAGCGGCAATAGACTTACTCCTGCGATGAAAAGGCTAACGTGCAATGCGAAGCAAGGCGACCAATTTATAATAGAAAGTATAAAGGCTAAGGATGTGAAATACGGTATAATCCGAAATGTGCCGCCTATGACGATTACTATAAGATAAAACTGAAAACTAATTCTGTTAGTCATGCCTTACTGAATATTTTCGGTAAGGCATTTTTAGTTTTTTTTAAAAGACTAATGGCTTAAACAAACAATCCTTCAGTTGCAAAGACATACTCAATCTATGTCCTCCATTCAGTATATTCGTAGCTCAATGATAAAAACACGTTTACTATTCACTCTCAGCACGTTTTGTGCACTATTTATATCCCATTTTACCGCTGTCGCTCAACAAACCACTTCTTATAAAGAAATGATGGATGATAACTCATTCAATTTTTACGAAGTAGTGGAAGCTGCTAACATTTACTTTGATGAAAATAGTAGAGGAAAGGGTAGCGGATGGAAAGGTTTTGAGCGATGGAGAAACGAGAATGAAAGTAAATTTGCTCCTTCTGGCGACAGAAAAAACATTGACTACTCTTTTCTATCTACAGCATACATTCAAATATCTGAAGGCCAAGCAAATAAGACTAAAGCGTCTTTTGATGATGGATGGGAAGAGTTAGGTCCTTGGGATGCTAATAACGTAACATCTCACTACTCACCTGGCATAGGCAGAGTAGAGACTTTTTGGGTGAACCCCACTAACAGTAACCAAATCTATTTGGGTAGTAGAAGTGGCGGTTTTTGGAGAACAGCTAATGGAGGAACTACTTGGGAAAATACGACTGATTTTCTGATAGCATCTGGAGTTAGAGCTATTGGTGTAAACCCACAAAACACCAACGAAGTGCTCATAAATGTGCAACACGGCGGAGATGGCTATACCTACGGAATCTATAAAAGTACAGATGGTGGTGGCACTTGGAGTGAATCACAATTTATTGCGGATAATATTGGCTGGGGAGGCTTAGGAGATAATGAGCGTATTTACAAAATCGCGTTTCATCCGACTGTTGCTAATCAAGTGTACATAGGCACAAGTCGTGGTTTGTATGTATCAAATGACAACTTAGCTACCTGGAATTTAAAATTTAATGGATCTACTACTGATGTAGCTTTTCATCCTACAAATGATCAAATTATTTACGCATTTAGAAATTCAGGAACTGACAGAGACCTACTTAAAAAATCAACAGATGGCGGCTCTAGCTTTACTAACGCAGGCACTTTTGCCAGTAACAGCCAAAGACAAGTTCACCTATCTATATGCAAAACTGCACCTACTCATATATACGCGGCCTCTACAAGTGGAGTATATAAATCTACAGACGAGGGAAATACGTTTAACTATCTGTCGAACCCTGATGAGTCTGGACTTGCATTTGCCGTGTCTGATATAGATACCAATAACATGGTTTATGGTTATGTAGACTTACATAATTCTACCAACAACGGGGATACTTTCACCAAAAGGACAGCATGGTCCAACCAAAACGAAGCTTACATACATGCAGATTTGCGTATTGCAGCATGTGTAAACGGGACATTCTACGTGGGCACCGATGGCTATTTAGCTAAGAGCTCTGATAATGGAGTTACATGGACTAGACTAAATGACGGAACAGCAATTAGAGAGTTTTATGCAGTAGGTACTAGCCAAGGAAATTACGATGTACATATGGCTGGTTCACAAGACAATGGGACTAGTATACTAGCACCTGACGGATGGATAGAGTGGAATGGCGGTGATGGTATGGAAGCACTTGTACATGCACTAAACCCGAATTGGATGATAGGCAGCTGGCAGTATGGAAGTAGAAACTACACAAGAGACGGCGGACAAAGCAGACCAGGCACAGGAAATCCGAACAGAGGATCTGGAAATGCGGCTTGGGAAGCTCCTTTTTTGCAAAACCCTATGGATCAAATGCAGGTACTTCACTTTAGTGATAGTGTCTTTGTAGGCAATCGATTTGGGAGAGACTGGAGTTATAAGGCAGATCCTAACATAGGTGTGCTAGGAGAGGCCGCTATAGCAGATACAGACTCTAATACTATGATAGTTTGCCGTGGCAGTGCTATTCGTCTTACGACTGATGGCGGTGCATCATGGGACGACATTTCTGGTAATCTGCCTAATTATACTTTTACAGACGTAGCGTTTGACCCAAGGGATGAAAACACTATTATAGTAACATACAATCGCTATCAAAAAGATTCTAGAAAGGTTTATATAACCTATGATCAAGGAGTAACTTGGGAAAACATAACGTATAACTTGGAAGCAATGCCACTAC
Source organism: Bacteroidota bacterium (assembly GCA_003484585.1). Classification (GTDB taxonomy): domain Bacteria; phylum Bacteroidota; class Bacteroidia; order NS11-12g; family UBA9320; genus UBA9320. Next base: position 5,364 of record DNBZ01000317.1, read on the forward strand.
GTACAGTAGTAATGGACCACAGTGACTCTAGCTACATATATGTAGGCGGAGAAATTGGGGTGTATTACAAAAGTAAGAACGCAACTACGTGGACTAAATATGATAACAACCTACCTAATGTGACGGTAAAAGATCTAGAAATACACTGGGGTAGTAACAGACTAAGAGC